>CAZXZQ010000091.1:0-9108 GCA_964645215.1 uncultured Rhizobiaceae bacterium
GCAGATCGCGCTCGCGGTTGCCGCCAGTAATACTGTCAACCGTCAGCATCATCATATCAACACCGGCCTCTTTCGCTCGCTGCAAAACGGAACATCAAGCTTTTGCCCCATGACAGTTACCGACATATCAACGTCTGCCACCCCAGTCAGCACATTGGGAACTAAATAGCAGTCGTCAAACGCATCTGAGTTACGGCGATAGGTTGTTTCATCATCAGCACCGCCATCAATATAGTTGAAGATTGGACTAGGAAGTCTCTTTCGGGCGAGTGTGCGAAAATCGTGAAAGTTATGGCATTGTGTAAGTCGCACGTCTGCGCTCTCCTTTTGAACCAAATCAACAAACATTTTCTACTAGTCGATGCTCTCCTAGTAGTCAATAAATGGCACCGATTCTGACTATGCTTACCGCTTCCCTCTTGATTTCGGGTTCAAGGATCACTCCGAAAATGAGCGTTGAGTAAAGTGCGCACCTTTGATCCCTCATCCTGAGGTGTGAACACAGAGAGCCTCGAAGGACTAATTGCAGCAATTCATGGCCTCACCCTTCGACAAGCTCTAGGTGAGGGTTAAACCTAATCCGCCTTCACGTCATTTGAATTGATCTCATGGGCTTTCATAGCCAAGAGACGTTTTTGATATTGCGACTGAACCACATCCACTGCAATCACGATGATCAGCACGAAGTAGAAGGTTGATTTAGACATCGCCTCTACTGGTGTGTCCATCAGCTTGATATGTGCAAGATGCCCGCCTTCTGAGACGAGCAAAATGCCAACAATAAACAAGATGAAGAGGCCGAGCACCTCATACATACGGTTTTTCTTTAGAAACTCGGCAACTTTGTCAGCCAGCACAATCATTAAAATGCCGGTCAAGATAATCGCAATTGCCATTATAATGAAGACATCTGTCAGCGCTATTGCAGAAAGAATGGAATCGAATGAGAAAACGAGGTTCATAAAGATAATCGATACAACCACATTGAATACCGATTTCGTGCCGCCGCTGTCATCGCCTTCAATGTGGTGAATGGTAAGCATATGCATGATTTCTTTGATGGCTGTGTAAATAATGAATGCACCACCAAACAGCACAATAAGCGCATGGCCTGAGAAGTCACCCTCAAACCAACCAGGAATATTGAATTTGAAAAGTGAATCCTGAAACAGCTCAATCGCCTGAATAACTACAAACAAGAGTATAATACGCAAGATGATTGCCATACCGATACCAAGTTGGCGAACACGGCGCTGGCTTGCAGCGGGTGCGCGTTTCGATTCAATTGCGACATAAAGCAAGTTATCGAACCCTAATACTGCTTGTAGCAAAATTAGCATAAACAGTGTCAAAAGGTTATCAAGCGTCAATAATTCCAACATAATTTTTCCCTAAATTTTCATCCGCCAAGGCATTCATGGTTAAGAATGCGTTTATAAATATTTCAAATTTTATGATTCTGAAAGCCTTTGTTTACCATAGAAGTCAAAATAAGCTCAAATTCTAACTAAATCGCGTTTCTGACCAGTTCGTTAATAAGTCCATTAAAAGTCATCTATAATACTAGTCCCTGCCTCGATTAAAAAATTAACTACAGGGAATGCATCAGTGAGCGGTAAACTTATTATAATGGCCGGATTGGCCTTGACCTTTGGCGCGACCAGTTATGTGGGCGGTAATTATTACCTAGAAAGCCAAACACAAGCGCTCACACAGGCTCGCATAGATGAACTTGAAAGCAATCGCCCTATCATTAAGCAGGTTGAGTTTGCAAAGCTGGTTGTTGCTGCAGAAGAAATGCAGTTTGGTGAAATCATCAGTGCTGATATGTTAAAAGAAATTGACTGGCCTCAAGAATCATTTCCTGAAGGTGGGTTCTCTTCCATTAATGAAGTAACCGGAGATGTTGAACGCCGAGCCATGGCAACGATCTACCCTGGCGAACCTATCATGACGGTGAAAATCTCCGGTGATAATGGCAAGTCCGGCCTAGCTGGCCTTATCGGCGAAGGCATGCGTGCGGTAACTATTCCTGTTAATCAGGTCGCAGGTGTCGGTGGTTTTATCCAACCAGGTGACCGCGTTGATGTTGTTCATACATATACAAGCAACAACACAAATGAGCCTTCTGCAGAAATCATCATGCAAAATGTGAAGGTTTTAAGTGTTGATCAAGATGCCGTTTCAAGAACCGAAACAGCCAGAATTGCAAACTCTGTAACGCTGGAAACGGACACGAATGGTGCACGCATCATTGCAAAATCACTGAATGTTGGTGATCTCTCTTTATTACTTAGAGGTGTTGGCGATAATGCAAAAACAGATGCCGAAATACAAGAAGATGGCGGATTACTAAATTTTGCCGATAACAAACCAAAAACAACATCAATTAAAGTTGTAGCAGGCAATGAGGTAACAAACTTCACCGTTGAAATTGAGCAAGCTGAAAACAAGAAAAACAATAAAAAAAGCAATTAAATCAAACAAATAAATATGACTTATATGGGGTAAGCCATGAAGAAGTTAGTCCGAAAAAAGACCAAATACACGACTGCACTAAAACTTGCAGCATGTTTGATGATGGCAAGCACAGCGCTTGCAATTACACCATCATACCAAGCCTATGCTGAGAGCTCTGTTATCTATTTAAAGAGCACAAAGCAGACAAAAATTATTAAGCTTTCAAAAGCCAAGCCAAAGACTGTTCGAACAGGTGTCTCATTCAATGAAGTTGTCATTGGTGACCCCGAAGTAGCTACTGTTAGCCCACTTACAGACAGATCATTTTATGTAGTTGGCACAAAACCTGGCACTACTGGCATTGCTTTATATAATGAAGACAAAGAACTTGTCGGTTCACTTGATATTGAGGTTGGGGCAAATGCAAGCCTTTTAAACAATGCACTAAAAGAGGCTCTGCCTTCATCAAGTGTAAAAGCATCGACCACAAATGGGCGTGTCGTATTGAAGGGCAAAGCTAAAAACGCTGTTGAAGCACAAAAGGCTCGCGCAATTGCTGAAAAATACGACGCAGAGCTTATCGACACTGTTAAGGTAAAAGGCTCTCAACAAGTAAAACTTGAAGTACGTTTTATTGAAGCACAACGCAGCCGGGGCAAAGAGCTAGGCATCGGAGTACGCGGTAGAAGACAAACAAATTCAAGTGCGTCACTTGCACAATCCAATGCAATTTCGACAGCAGCAGGAACAGCCCTTGGTTCGTTGATTTCTGGCTCCGTTCCATTTGGTTCGTTTATCAGCAGCATTATTGAAAGCGGAACAAATGTTGACCTTGCAATTAATGCATTAGAAGAGCGCGGCGTTGCACGAAGACTGGCTGAGCCTAATCTGGTTGCCTTGTCTGGCGACACGGCAAGTTTCCTAGCAGGTGGAGAATTTCCAATACCTGTTGGCGCAGATGATGGACAAATTACAATTGAATTTAAAAAGTTTGGCGTCGGATTAGAGTTTACTCCAACGGTTCTTGAAGATGATATTATCAATCTAAAACTAGCGCCTGAAGTGAGCCAAGTAGATAATACGAATGCAATTGCGGTTGCAGGTGGTATTCAGGTCCCTGCCCTCATTGTTCGGCGCGCAGAAACAACACTTGAATTGCGTGATGGGCAAAGTTTCGTGCTTGCAGGCTTGTTGCAATCCAATACACAAATCAACAAATCACAAGTGCCGTGGATTGGCGACATTCCAATTCTAGGCGCTTTGTTTAGCTCTAAAGCATATCAGCGTGATGAAACTGATCTCGTGATCATCGTAACGCCTAGATTAGTGAAGCCACTACGTCCGGGCGAAAATCCGGCAACACCATTAGACAACACACTGGCACCTAATGATGTGGATTTATTTGTTGAGGGCAAAGTTGAAGTGAACCGATCACAATTGAAACGCCTTGCAGAATCTAAAAATGGTGCTTTGAAAGCTGGCCATATTATTGAGTTGGAGTAAATTCATGAGCAATTTCAAACCATTAAAGATTGCTTCTTTATCCGTTTTTCTAGCTGCGGGTGGCTGTCAAAATTATTTAGAACGCCATGATGGCGTAACCACATCTGCAGGCGATGCACATGCAATTAACGAAGCTAAGCTGGTTGTAGACCCCTGGAACCCAAATGCTGACAACACGGATATTCATACCGATGGCAAGCGCGCCAGTGATGCTGTGGATATTTATAAAAATGCAAATAACCCAGAAAACGCCTCAAGTGACAACTTTGGTGACGATGCAAAAACAACACAATAACACTTAGCAAAACAAGTTTAAGTTCAAGGGTAAAGTAAATGGCAGAAACAATTCAGGAAAATTCTACGGGCAAGTTAGTGATCGTCTCAACTGACGACCAATTAATTTCACTCGTTAAAGCAGCAATTCCGAATTCAAATTCTCAAGAAGTAATTGTTATGCAACAAGAAGTAGGCAGTGTTGTTGCTGAAATTCGCAATCTTGAAGCAGATGCGATGGTCATTGATATAGATGCAACCAATGTTGAAGACTTTGAACATTTGCAAAAAATCAAACGCATGGTCAACAACAATACATCAATCATTGTAATTTCAAATAATTTTAGCCCTGCTGCTGCACGCATTCTTATTCAGCTAAAAGTATCTGACTTCCTCGTAAAGCCAGTACAAACCTCCGACCTTGTGCGTTCTTGTAATAACGCAATGAAAATCAACACAGCAGAAGCAAGCGTTGAACCGCAATTTCTTTGTTTCATGCCAGCCTCAGGCGGCGTTGGATCAACAAGCATGGCGATCGAAACAGCCTCCATACTCAACAAACATGGGATGAATTTAGGACGCACAACGTGTCTTGTGGATCTTAACTTCCAACATGGTTCATGTGCTGAATATCTAGACATTGAACCCCGCTTTGACCTTTCAGAAATTGAAAACGCACCAGAACGTCTAGACCGACAACTGTTAGACATCATGCTATCCAAACATGATACAGGCTTCTCAGTTATCGGCGCACCAAATGTACCAACAGAAATGCGTTCCTTTAAAGGGGCCCTTGTTGTACGTCTACTGGATCTCGTATCAGCTTATTTTGATAATGTTATCATAGACTTACCTAGAACATGGTTTCCCTGGACTGAAACCGTTATTTCAGGTTCAGACAAAGTATTTGTAATCGCTGACATGACTGTACCTGCTATTCGCAACGGTCACCGTTTAGCAAAATCAATTGAAGAGCGTTTAGGCAAACAGATTTCACCGCGAATTCTCGTCAACCGCATGGATTACAGAAATAATAACACCGGTCTTAACGCAAAAGATGTTGAGGAAGCACTTGGTGAATATTTCGGTGGGGGCATACCAAATAATTATGGTCTTGTTCGTGACGCAGTGGATCGTGGCGTAACGCTCGCGCAAGTTGAATCCGAAAACAATGTGAGCCAATCCCTACAAAATATTGTCATGCCTGACATGGCAATTGACACTGAACAAAAAAACAAGAAGTCAGGCATCCTATCAATGGGACGTGGCTTGCTAAAAAGAAAAGCAGGGTAAGTTTTAATGAGTAATAGATTTTCTTCACTACAATCCTTCGATGATGATTTTCAAATGGACGAGGTTGTTACGCCTTCTCCTGCTTCTACTACAGAACTCTTGCCAGAGGTTGACGCAACCCCTGCGCCAATGGCTCCAGTTGACATTCCTGAGGAAGTAAAAAACAAAAAACCTGTTTCCGTACACGAAATTGGTGCAGGTGAAATCACACCGGCAAAACAAAAAATTCTTGATGCCAAAGTAAAATTGCACAGGCAAATGCTCGAAGAGTTTAACTTGGTAGCATTGGAAGAATTGCCACGCGATAAACTGGTTGGTGAAATTCATAAATTTGTTTCTGAATATGTTGCACGTGAGCGCTTGCCTTTGAACACGGCGGAGCTTGAAGAATTCGTTGGCACTGTTGTTGATGAACTTACAGGTCTTGGGCCACTAGAGCCATTAATGCGCAATCCTGATATTTCAGATATTTTGATAAATGGGCCAAACAATTGTTTTGCCGAAATCAGTGGCGTACTTCAGCCCATTACGATTCCATTTAAAGATGAAGCACATCTGGTGCGTATTATTGGTAAGATTGTTTCAAATGTGGGACGTCGTATTGATGAATCAAATCCAATGTGTGACGCTCGCATGCCGGACGGTTCCCGCTTCAACGCTGCAATTAGACCAATCTCAATCGATGGTCCGCTTGTTTCAATTCGTAAGTTTAAGGAAGACAAGCTCACACTTGATAAGCTTGTAGGATTTAATGCCCTAGCACCCCAAATGGCTGAAGTTTTAGAAAAGGCCGTTGCTGCAAGAAAAACAACCATCATTTCAGGCGGTACGGGTACTGGTAAAACAACAATGCTGAATGCATTTTCCGCATTCATTAATCCAAAAGAACGTGTGCTTACAATTGAAGATGCAGCAGAATTAACGTTGCAAATTCCTCATGTTGGTCGCATGGAAACACGCCCGCCTAACAATGAAGGCGTTGGCGAAATTAAGCAGCGTGATCTTGTGAAAAACGCACTTCGTATGCGCCCTGATCGTGTGATTTTGGGCGAAGTTCGTGGCGAAGAATGTTTTGACATGCTTCAGGCCATGAACACAGGCCACGAAGGTTCAATGGCAACAATTCACTCAAATACATGTCGCGATGCGATTGCACGCTTAGAACAAATGCTTGGTATGACCGGCATGCCAATGACGGTAGCTTCAATCCGTAGTCAGATTGCGGGTGCGGTTCACTTGATTGTTCAGCTCACACGGCTGTCAGACGGTCAACGTAAAATGACCAGTATTTCTGAAATCACTGGTATGGAAGGTGACATTATTCAAATGCAGGAAATCTTCCGCTTTAAACGTACTGGTTTAGGTGAGGAAGGAAAAATTCTTGGGCATTTTGAAGCAACTGGCGTGCGCCCTCGTTTCTTGGAAGAATTAAAAGACATGGGTGTTGAGATTAACTCAGACTACTTCGAACCAGGAATCGAACTTAAATGAGTGCTTTGTTTGAAAATGGAATAACCCCCATACATGTGATGCTGGTTGCATCCATGTTTTTTGCCTGTGTCGTAGTTGAGCTCGGATATATGGTGTTTGCCAATCCGCAAAAAGCAAAAAAACGAATTAACCGACGTGTTAACGCGCAAAATGGCAAAGAAAAAATCAGTCAGAAAAATATCCTGATTCAACTACGCAAAGAGCGTGGCCTCAGTGAAGACGGTAAAATGATCTTGCCGCTCAAGGCATTAAACCGCCTAATAACAAGAGCTGATTTATCAATGCCTATTAAACAAATAGCGCTGATTTATGTTGCATATGTATTGGTCACGAATGCAGGCGTTCTACTATACTGGCAATCAATTACAACCTCTGCAATTGTTTTCCCATTGATATCGTTAGCGATTCCGTACTTTTATTTAAACAGACGCGGAAACAAAAAAGCCCAAATGTTCTCTACACAATTGCCTGATGCAATTGATCTAATTGCACGCAGTCTTAAAGCTGGTCATCCAGTTCCTGTTGCGATTGCGTTGGTTGGCAGAGAAATGCCTGACCCGATCGGCACTGAGTTTGGCATGTTATCTGATGAAGTAACCTATGGTTCTGATCTGGTTACAGCATTGAACAATCTTTATGATCGCGTTCGTGTAGATGAATTATCACTGTTGATTTCATCAATATCAATTCAATCCACAACCGGCGGTAATTTGAGAGACATTCTTGATGGCTTAGCTACTGTTATTCGTGATCGATCAAAAATGTCACGTAAAATTCGTGCCATCTCTTCAGAAGGTCGAATGTCTGCAATATTCCTTTCAGCCCTACCCGTTTTACTTTTCTTTGCACTCAAGTTTATGTCACCAACTTATTATTCGGATATCTGGGATAGCACATTGTCATATATTTTGGTTGGCGGCACAATTTTCTGGTCAATGCTAGGAAACGCGCTCATTCTCAAAATGGTATCATTCAAGTTTTAGGTTTAACCCAATGGATACTCTATTCACTATAATCGACCCATTCTTGCTCCTATGCGTAGTCGGCAGTCTATTTCTCTTCACATTGGCATATTTTACATATCAGTTTTTTATGCAGGACAATGCCAGAAAAAGCGTGAAAAAACGTCTTACTTCAGAGCAAAGAAGGCCGACACTTGATCTTGGAGAAGCCGCGCCTCAATCTGTTTCATCACACAAACCAGGTGAGAAGAAAATCAGTAAATCTGTTGCTAAAAAAGCAAACGATTTCTATTCAAATACGGATCCTAGCAATATGAAAAAATTGCGCACCATGCTCATGCAAGCCGGGTATTTTGATCCAAATGCTGTTGGCTATTTTATCGCATCTAGATTTGCTTCAGGTGTTGTTTGTGGGATTCTGTTTGCAATCATAGCATTCACCCATTACGCTGGTGAAACATTAACCTATAAGATGACGATAATTATTTTCGGTGCTGCTGCCGGATACTTCTTACCGAATTTAATTTTAAGTCAAAAGGCAAAGAAGCTTGAAATACAAAACCGTCAAGGGTTTCCAGACATCTTAGACTTAATGATTGTGTCTTCTGAAGCTGGTCTTACAATGGAAGCATCGATTGAGCGCATCTCATCAGAAATTAAAACCACATATCCAATCCTAAGTACCCAGCTTAATTTAGCAGCATTAGAAATCAGAGCAGGCCGACCAATTGATCAAGCAATTCGTGCCTTTGGTGAACGCCTTAGACTTGAAGAAATCAAAGCTTTCGCAACCATGATTCAGCAATCGAAAGAACTTGGAACAAGCGTGAGTGATGCCCTGCGTGTTTATTCTGATGAAATGCGCCATAAGCGTATGATGAAAGCAGAAGAAAAAGCCTATGCACTGCCCGCAAAAATGTCAGTGCCAGTAACTCTATTCATGCTACCCACAGTTATCATGATTGCTGTTATCCCAACAATTGTTCGCTTTGCTTCATAAATCACGCGTAATAATTACCGAATTTACATTTAGTAAAGCCCGCCATCTATAGCCATAGATAGCGGGTTTTTTATTTTATGCCTATGTTTACGCCTATAGATGAGGTGAATAAAACCTTAAATGGAC
>CAZXZQ010000092.1:0-9056 GCA_964645215.1 uncultured Rhizobiaceae bacterium
ATGCACATATTGCAATAGAAATTAATTTCATGAGAATTTTCACCAAACTGTTTCACTTTGCTTTAATGCGAGTTACAAAAATTCACAACGAAATTTACATGTTAGTTGTGTAAGTTCACAAATTTTTGTATTCTCTAATTCATGCAGTTAATATCTGCCGAGTCTCATATAACTCAATCAAGTTTTATCGCCATTGCGAATAATAGTCCCTCATTGTATTTATGCATATCATGATCAAACCTCTTACCATCGCAATTGACGGCCCGGCAGCATCGGGCAAGGGAACGCTGGCTAGGAAGCTGGCGGCGCATTACCGCTTGCCGCATCTTGATACTGGGTTGACCTATCGCGCAGTTGGCCATGCGTTGATGCAAGTGGGCTTGCCGTTTGATAACGAAAGCTTAGCGGTTAAGGTCGCGCAAAATCTTGATTTGGGAAAACTTGATCGTGAAATTCTGTCTGCGCATGAAGTGGGTGAGGCTGCCTCTAAAGTTGCGGTGATGACACCTGTTCGTGAAATCCTGGTTGAGATGCAGCGCGCGTTTGCAAAACAGGAAAAAGGCGCAGTGCTGGATGGACGTGATATCGGCACAGTTGTTTGTCCGGATGCGGATGTGAAACTCTATATTTCAGCGTCACCCAGAACCCGCGCACAACGCCGCTATAATGAAGCAGATGAAAAGGGCAGTGGTGCAGATTATGAGCAAATTCTGAAAGACATCATCATGCGCGACGACCGCGATATGAACCGCGAAGACAGCCCGCTAAAACCCGCTAAAAATGCGCACTTGATTGATACGTCAGAAATGAGTATAGAAACTGCATTCGAAACAGCTTTGGAGCTTGTTGAAAAAGCAATTTCGAGTAAATAGCGGTTACGTTTCCACACTCGCGCTACAAAAACACTTAAACAGTGGCATGGAAACAGGAACTTAAACGAAACACAAACCCGTAGCGCATATGCGAAACTCTCTAAAATTAGTGATATGTGGCTTTTTTGTTTTAGCAAAAAGGCATTTTACTCGTTTTAAATCTATAATGAGTTTTGCTTAGGAGAATATATGAGTAATTCAGCAATGGAAGAGTTTGAGGCTCTTCTCGAACAGTCTTTTGAAACACATGACGTTATTGAAGGTGCTGTTGTAAAAGGTATTATCACTGGCTTTGAAAAAGATTTGGCAGTGGTTGACGTTGGCTTGAAAGTTGAAGGCCGCGTTGCAATGAAAGAATTTGGCGCTGCAGGGCGTGACGGTTCAATGAAAGTCGGCGACGAAGTCGAAGTTTATGTTGACCGTGTTGAAAATGCGATGGGTGAGGCTGTTCTGTCTCGCGAAAAAGCCCGCCGCGAAGAAAGCTGGATCCGTCTTGAGAAAATGTTCGAAGATGGCGAACGCGTTGAAGGCGTTATCTACAGCCAAGTTAAAGGCGGCTTTACAGTTGATCTTGATGGCGCGATGGCATTCTTGCCGCGCTCACAAGTTGATATCCGTCCAATCCGTGACGTATCCCCATTGATGAACAATCCGCAGCCGTTCCAGATTTTGAAGATGGATCGTCGTCGCGGAAACATTGTTGTTTCTCGTCGCTCAATTCTTGAAGAGAGCCGTGCGGAGCAGCGTTCTGAAATCGTACAAAACCTTGAAGAAGGTCAAGTCGTAGAGGGTGTTGTTAAGAACGTAACCGATTACGGTGCATTCGTTGATCTTGGCGGTATTGACGGGCTTCTACACGTGACTGACATGGCATGGCGTCGTGTGAACCACCCAAGTGAAATCCTGAACATTGGCCAAACGGTTAAAGTACAAATCGTACGTGTTAATCAGGAAACACATCGTATCTCACTCGGCATGAAGCAGCTTGAGAGTGATCCTTGGGATACAATCGAAGCGAAATATCCGCTTGAAGCAAAAATCACTGGTCGCGTGACGAACATCACTGACTATGGTGCATTTGTTGAAATCGAGCCGGGCATTGAAGGTTTGATCCACGTTTCTGAAATGTCATGGACGAAGAAGAACGTTCACCCTGGTAAGATTGTTTCTACTTCTGAAGAAGTTGAAGTGATTGTGCTTGAGGTTGATCCTTCTAAGCGCCGCATTTCACTTGGCCTTAAACAAACACTTGATAACCCATGGGGTGCGTTCGCAGAACAATTCGCCGTTGGTTCAGAAGTTGAAGGTGAAGTTAAGAACAAAACTGAGTTCGGTCTGTTTATCGGTCTTGAAAACGATGTGGATGGCATGGTTCACCTGTCAGACATTGACTGGAACAAATCTGGTGAAGAAGCGATTGAAGACTACAATAAAGGCGACATGGTAAAAGCTGTTGTTCTTGATGTTGACGTTGAAAAAGAGCGCATCTCACTTGGTATCAAACAACTTGGTGGTGATCCTGTTGGTGAAGCAGCTGAATCAGGTGCTATCCGCAAGAACGCGATTGTAACGTGTGAGGTGCTTGAAGTGAAAGACGGTGGTCTTGAAGTTTCAATTGCTGAAACAGAACTTACAACATTCATCAAACGTTCTGATCTTTCGCGTGACCGTGACGAGCAGCGCCCTGAGCGTTTCTCTGTTGGTCAGAAAGTGGATGCTCGTGTAATCCAGTTCGACAAGAAAACCCGCCGCGTTGGTGTTTCAATCAAAGCGCTTGAGATTGCAGAAGAGAAGGAAGCCGTTAAACAGTACGGTTCAACAGACTCTGGCGCATCTCTTGGTGATATTCTTGGTGCCGCTCTTAAAGAGCAGGACGGCGACGATAAATAAGTCTCGTTATACAAACTTAATTGAAAGCCCGCTTGGAAACAGGCGGGCTTTTTTATGCGTGAAAAACTGTTTAATTGATACGCTTGACTAGTCATACAGTATGATGCACGAACGGAATGAAACTAGTTTATAATTACAATTCGGGGCAAATAACGTATCGCTGGGGGTGAATATGTCGATTTACGTTGTGCTATGGGGGCGTTGATGTTCTCAAAACTGCCATTCATAAAGTCAGAGGAACAAGTTGCAAATAGGCCAAAAGGTCTAGTCTTGCATCCTGCAACTATTATTGTTTTCCTATTTGTGACGACCTTTTTCTTTGTATTTTATTCCGATAATCGCTATGGCGCATATTCTTTACGAGACCAGTTTCTGCTCAATTATAGTTGGGGCTTAATCTATTACTGGGGCTTTTATTTTTATTTTGGCCGGCCAATATATTTTTTGGTTTCACATAATTTTCCATTGGTTTGGACGTATGCCGTTTATCATCTTTCGATTGCAACATTGGAAGCAACATTTTTTACATTTATCATTCTTGATGAGCCAAATTTAATACGCTTCATTTGGTATTTCTTGTCTACAGCTATTGCGATTGTGCCAGCGCTGTTTATTTGCTCTTTATATTTTGAAAAAGACTTAAGGCAGATTTTTAGCAACGAACCAGAAAATTTCCCTTATTGGTTGCCGTACCGAGAGCAAGTTGAAGTTGCGCTGAATAATCATTTACCTCTTCATATTAAGGGCAATATTTTGCGCATTGAAGCTATGAACCAATATGTTCAAGTGACAACGGATAAAGGCGGCGCAGAGCTTAGAATGTCATTAAAAACTGCGATAGATTTTGTTCCTGAAAATTTAGGTTTAAGATTACACCGATCAATCTGGTTAAATTTAAGTGAGATAACATCTCTGATTTATGTGGAAGGTAATCCTCGTGTGGTTATCCCATCGGGTGATAAGCTGCCAGTTAGTCGAGACAAAGTAGACACGATAAGAAAACTGCTGGGTGAAATTTAAGGCTAGTTAAGTCTAATTTTTGTATTGCGATTAACGTCAGTCACAACATTTGCAGCGTTATTCGCACCAACAGGCTTTTAATCTCTAATTTAACCTGAAATTATGTATGTGGCTGAGGGGCTTATTTTTGTAGGTTTCTCACGACATTAAAAACAACGACGTAATTTATTTCAATTGCCCCTGAGATAGATTATGCTTGAAGTCCACCCAGGCAATTATATTGCTTGGGTGGTTTCGTTTCTGCATTACGCTTTTTCATTTTGAATTTTTTGCTGAATCAGGCAATAGGATATCCATTGGAAAATTATTGTGTGCTCCTAAAGAAGTTCTTAAAATCATGCGCCAGACTGTGAAAACTTTTGTTGAACATCCTACGTTTGAAAAAGCAATTATTGGATTGATCATTATCAATGCCATTATTCTTGGGATGGAAACCAACAAGGGCATTATGGCAAGCATTGGCCCGCTGTTAATTTTGATTGATCAGATAATTCTTGCAATTTTTGTCATCGAAATTTTGCTTAGACTATATGCAGATTTCAAAGGGTTTTGGCGCAATCCGTGGCGGTTGTTTGATTTCATAGTTGTGACAATCGCACTTATTCCTGCTACGGGCCCCATGTCGGTTCTTAGGGCGTTCCGCATCTTGCGCATCTTACGTTTGGTTTCATCTGTGCAAGCTATTAGGCGTGTTGTTATGGGGCTTTTGAATGCACTGCCTGGTATGGGTTCGATTGTTCTTCTTTTGGGGCTTATCTTTTATATTTTTGCAGTGATTTCCACTAAGCTTTTTGCTGAGACATTTCCGGAATGGTTCGGCTCTATTGGAGAGTCTTCCTATACGCTTTTCCAGATTATGACTTTGGAAAGCTGGTCCATGGGTATTGTGCGCCCGGTGATGGAGCAGCACCCATATGCTTGGGTGCTATTCGTGCCATTTATTATCATGACAGCCTTTGCTGTGCTTAACCTCTTTATTGGTGTGATTGTGGATGCGATGCAATCTGAGCATGAAGCCGAAGCGCATGCAGAACGCGAGAAAATGATGAACAATACAAATGTCATTCTTGAAGAAGTACGTTCTTTGCGCGTTGAGGTGTCAGACCTTAAACGTAAGCTTTCTGGCTCTTAGTTTAATAATTTTTGGAGTGTGTTTACATCGCCTGCAAATATGTTTGGGCTACATGGGCCTGAATTAAACGAAAGATTTCCGTTGTTATCACGCTCAAGAATGGCAATAACTTGTTTGCCATTTTCTGGAGGGCTTCCACACCAAGGAGATAAGCAGTCAATATTAGCTGTAATTTTGGTTTGCAATGGTTTTATGTTTTCTGTGCCAACGTGATGGCCAGAGAAACGCAGTTTCATGCTGTAGGACTTTTGTCTTAACCTCGTTTTTTGAAACGCGTTTCCACTAAATTTGCCAGCAACATAAACGAAATTCTGATCTGACTTCTTTGTAGCCTTAATCATGCTGGCAAGATCAAATCCATCTTGAGAACAAGAAAGCGCGTTCGCATGGCTCGTGAGTGTGATGGCCGTTATACAAGCTAGAATAGGTGTTCGTACTCTCATGAAATCCACTTAAATAATATTTTGTGTAGATTGTATAATGCGAAATACTGTGGTGAGAATACGGCTGGTTATTTCTATTTTTAACGAGCGCATGATGAGCAAAGCAATTACCTGTGGCGAAGCTACTATAAAACTTCTGAAGGCTTACGGCGTTACAACGGTGTTTGGTATCCCGGGTGTCCATACGCTGGAATTTTGCCGCGGTTTAGATAAGCATGTAAAGCATATTCAAGCGCGCAACGAGCAAGGCGCTGGCTTGATGGCAGAAGGGTGGGCACGCGCCACCGGTGAGCCAGGCGTGGCACTTGTGATCTCTGGCCCGGGCGTTACGAATGTGACAACCGCAGTTGCGGAATCGTATTGTGACAGCCTGCCTATGCTGCTTCTTTCTGCTGAGCCGCCATCTTATACGCTTGGTAAAGGGTGGGGCGTATTGCACGAGGTTACTGACCAAAAGAAACTCACAGAACCCATTACAGCATTTTCTGTAACTGCCATGAGTGCAAGTGAAGTGCCAGAACTTATCGCTAGGGCATTTGCCATTTTCGCAAGCGAGCGTCCACGCCCTGTTCATATTTCTATTCCGATTGATGTTCAGGAAGAATTGGTGAGTGAGGATTGGGTGCCAGCTAAGGTGTTGCCATCTCGCCCATGTGCTGATGATGCCAATATTGAAATGGCTGCCGAGCTTTTAAAATCTGCAACAAAACCTGTGATGATGGTTGGTGGTGGCGCGAATGGCGCTGGTGAAACATTAACCGCAATTGCAGAAACCACTGGCGCAGTCATCTTTAGTTCGTCTTCAGGCAAGGGTATTGTTTCAGATGATCACCCATTATGTGTAGGGCAGGCGCATACGCGTGAAGTTGGTAGAGCGCTCCTAAAAGATGCAGATGTTGTACTGGCTGTTGGAACAGAACTTTCAGAAACCGACAGCTATGTTGAGCGCATGGAAATTCCGGCTAAGATTATTCGTGTGGATATTGATCCTGCAAAAATGGACGACCTTTATCCGGCCGAAGTTCATGTGGTTGGCGATGCTGTTCCGGCGATGAAAGGCCTTCGCAAGTTACTGGATGGATATATTTCCAATAATAAAGAAGCAGCGGAAGCAAGTGCCAAAATGTTGCGTAAGGCATTGCGAGAAGATCTTGGCGTATCTGAGGTTCAGCATATTAAGCTACTTGATGTGCTCGATGAAATTGCGCCTGATGATATGATTTTCTCGGGCGATGCATGTCAGATTATGTATACAGGTGCATTTGCTAAAAAAATGCGCAAACCGAGACAATGGTTTTTTCCTGCAGGCTATTGTACCTTGGGTAATGCATTGCCAAACGGTATTGGTGCCAAGTTTGCCAAGCCTGATGCACCGGTGACAGTGCTTGTTGGTGATGGTGGCTTTATGTTCACCATGCAGGAGCTTATGGTGGCATCGGAGCATAAATTAGCTATGCCGATTATTATTTGGCAAAATGGCGGGCTTAAGCAAATTCAAGATGATATGGACTTGCGCAATATCGAACGTGTTGGCGTAGAGCCGCTTAATCCTGATTTCATTGCGCTCGCCAAGGCATGCCACTGTTATGCAGAAGAACCTGAAACTATGGCTGAGTTTACGTCAGCATATGCTGCTGCGTTAAAAGCTGATGGGCCCACTGTAATTGTGGTAAATGAAGGCAGTAGCTGGCTGATCGATTAAACGTTCATCCAACCAAGTGAGGCCGACGTATCGCCTTCTGGCTTATATTCGGCCCCAAGCGGAGTGTCCCAGCCAAGCGCATCAATTTCCTTGAACAAGGTAGGGTACTCCACTTCGCCGTGGTCGGGCGCGCCTCTATCTGGCACGGCTGCAAACTGAATATGCCCGACAAAGGGCAGGGCGCTTTTCAAGCACGATAAAACATCGTCTTCTGTTCTGCCTACATGGTAACAATCAAACATGAGTTTCAGATTTTCCGCGCCGACATGTTTAATTATATCGATTGCCTGTGCCTGATTGTGCAAAAAATATTTTGGCACATCATGCGCGTTAATCGCCTCAATCAAAATGGTGATGTCATGATGAGCGGCTTGCGCGCAGGCATATACTAGATTGTTGATAAATGTTTGCCGTGCTGCATCTCCATATGCATTCCCGGCCATGACATGAATATTCTTTGCCTTGATCATGCTGGCATAGTGCATCGCTTCATCTATAGCTACGCGCGCGTCATCAATTTTGTTGGGCAGGGCAGTAAGACCAAAATCACCTGCCGCGATATCGCCCAACCTTGTATTTAGCCCGAGCATTTGAAGGCCGGTATGCTCCAATGCCTCCTTTACGTCTGCCGCGGGCGTATCATAGGGAAAATGGCATTCAACGGCATGAAAGCCTGCACGTTTGGCAGCACGAATTGCATCTGGCAGGGAAAGATCAGTCCATAGGAACCCAAGATTGGCAGAGAATTTTGTCATGTATCCTATTTCATAAAGGTGGATGCATGGTGCCCGGGGGCGGAATCGAACCACCGACACGCGGATTTTCAATCCGCTGCTCTACCCCTGAGCTACCCGGGCATCGGGTTTCGACGATTGAAATATTTAAAAATCAACGTCATGGGTGGCCGCGTTATAGGACTATCGTAAGACTGTGTCCAGTGGCTTTTATGCTTAATTGCAAACTATTCTTCCTGTGCGAAACCTGCATCCTCTGAAGGAATAGTATATGAACCCGCAAACCAGCGATGTAGGTCTGTTTCAGAGCATCTTTTAGAACAGAACGGGTAAAATTCACGCTTTGATTCAGTCGCACATGATGGGCATTTAACCGGTTTGCGAAGAGGTGCAATTTCGGCCATGTTAGACCTTGTTTATCCAATTGAAATGTACAGGGTAGCCTTCACCCTTAATCAGTGAGATAGCCTCGTAGAGCGGCAGACCAACCACATTGGTATATGAGCCTACGAGTTTAACAACAAAGCTGCTTGCGATCCCCTGAATGGCATATCCACCTGCTTTGCCGCGCCATTCGCCTGATGCAAGATAAGCTTCCATCTCTTCTTGAGAAAGGCGTTTAAAACGCACTCGTGTTTCAACCAGTCTGTGGCGCATGGCACCGCTTGGTGTAACAAGGGTTAGGCCTGTATAAACGCGGTGGTTTCTGCCCGAGAGAAGGCGTAAACAGTAAGAAGCTTCATCAAGCATTTCAGCTTTAGGCAAAATACGGCGCCCAAGACCGACAACAGTATCAGCAGAAAGGATCATGCTGCCCTGCATCTCTTCAGAGCGATTGACGTTTTCAATCGCCAGTTCGGCTTTCAATTTTGCTAGTCGCTTGGCAAGCGAGCGGGGAACTTCGGTACGCTTTGGTGTTTCATCCGCATTAACCGGCGAAATAAACTCGGGCTCAACTCCCGCCTGCTGCAATAATTGCAACCTGCGTGGCGAGCCGGAAGCCAAAACCAGTTTGTGCGTTCCCGACATTGCTTAACTCAACCTTATTTAAAACGGTAAGTAATACGACCTTTAGTAAGGTCGTAAGGCGTCATTTCAACCAACACCTTGTCACCAGCCAAAACACGGATGCGATTTTTACGCATGCGGCCAGCTGTGTGAGCTATAATTTCGTGATCATTTTCAAGTTTTACCCTGAAAGTTGCATTTGGGAGTAATTCCGTAATGATACCCGGAAATTCGAGAACCTCTTCTTTAGCCATT
>CAZXZQ010000093.1:0-9039 GCA_964645215.1 uncultured Rhizobiaceae bacterium
ATCAAACACCAAAAAACAAATATAAACCTAGCCTAGCCTAGCAGTGCCTGTTTTCCCATCATGGCGCTTCCATTTATAGGTTCGCTGGCCTGTTTTCTTTAAACTGAAGCAAACAACATTGCCGTTATTCCATTTTGGAAACTGCTGGCACATCCTATTATTATCAACCCACCATTTGCCTGTTTCTTTTGGCATGAACATTTTACCCAGCATTGTTCCACTGGCATCTCCGGTAACTTTACCATTCCTTGCATAATAAAGCGGTAGGTCAACGCCATAACCTGTATTCAACAATACGGTCTGATCTATAATCTGCTCGCGAATCTGTTTGCCGGATAGACCACCTGCATGAGATGGTGAAACCAATAAAATTGCGGCGACTGCCACAAGTCCCTTAACACTATTTTTCATAACTCCCCCCGGAAATTAATATATACCCCTACGAAAACAGTACATGGAGTGGATTGATATTTTGGGTGAGAACTCATTAAAATTTTAATGAAACGAATATGACACTTAGTTTTAGCTCTCGATTCCAACAACGAGAAGGCTTTTAATCTCTTTCCTGCCCTGTTATGTACCCCTCAACAAAAAGGACTTTTTATTGAGCCAAGCGCGTACTGACCTTACAGCCACTTTAAAACCTCAAGCTGCCTCTCCGGTTACATGGGATATAGCAGATGGGCTTGTGGCTTATGATGATGCGATTTCGCAAATGGAAAGTTCAGTTGGTAATATTCATAAAAATATGGAAGCCGAGCGCGTGTGGCTCGTGGAGCATCCGCCACTTTATACGGCAGGCACAAGCGCATCAGATGCTCATCTGTTAAACGATACGCTTCCAGTATTTAAAACAGGGCGTGGCGGCGAGCATACCTATCACGGACCTGGTCAACGCATCTGTTATGTAATGCTCAACCTTGCACACCGTAAACAGGATGTACGCCTTTATGTTGCAACACTCGAACAGTGGATCATCAATACACTTAACCACCTCAACATCAAAGGCGAGCGACGCGAAGACCGTGTGGGTGTATGGGTTATGCGACCAGACAAACCACCCTTGCCTGATGGCACGCCCCGCGAAGATAAGATTGCAGCCATCGGCATACGCATTCGCAAATGGGTCACTTTTCACGGTATTTCGCTCAATGTAGAGCCGGAACTTTCAGATTATGAAGGTATTATCCCCTGCGGCATCGAAGGTCATGGCGTGACGAGCTTGGTTGATCTGGGACTGCCTGTCACGATGGAAGATGTTGACATGGTTTTAAAACAAGAGTTTGAGAAACTCTTTGGCGAGATTGCCTAAACAGCTTCTAACGCCGCCTCTTCCATCTCTTGCTTCTCTTGCTTCTCTTGCTTCTCTTGCTTCTCTTGCTTCTCTTGCTTCTCAAGTTTCTGCTCGCGTAGAAATATGTAAAGGCCAGACCCCACAATAATGAAAATTCCTATCCACTTAGTGAAGTCAGGAAAATCACCAAACAACAACAAGCCAAGGATCGTGGCGCCGACAATCTCTACATATTGAAAGGGTGCAAGGATGGATGCGGGCGCTAGAGAGAACGCCATAACAATCAACATGTGTGAAGCAATGGCAATAAAGCCCATTGCCAGCATAAGGGACCAGCCGCGACTTTCTGTAGGTAAAGAGAGGCTGAAATCTTCTATCCCAGCTATAGTTCCAATTACGAGAACCGCCGCACACATAATAATGCCACCGACGCCTGCGTAAAACTGCATGACGAGCGGATTATCTTCTCCACTTCCTGATATCCGGGTTAGGATAAGATAGATCGAAAACAAAAATGCAGTGCATAGAGGCAGAAGTGAGATAAGACCAAATAATTCATAGCTTGGGCGAATGACAATCAGCGCTCCTCCAAAGCCTATGATTGCCGCCAGCACCCTTCTCCAACCTACTTTCTCGCCTAGGAAAACCGCAGACATAAGCATCACAATCAGTGGCTCAACAAAGAAGACTGATATCGCATCCGCAAGCGGCATGTATTTTACGGCAGTGAAAAACAGCATGGCAGCCAGCCCCATTAACATACCGCGCAAGATGTTTATGCCAGAAAGCGTGACGGGAAGTACCTTCCTTGCCCATGCAACGGCCAAGAACAAGAATAAAAACAATGCCTGAATGAAAAATCTGCCAAATGTAACTGTGGCTGGGCTCACCGCATATTGCGTTGCGACGGTCTTGGCAATTGCATCCATAACTGGAGCAAACAGCATGGCACTTACCATGATGATCATTGCCCGCGCAGTTTGATTGTTTGAAGCCGCTAACATGGTTACTCAGCCAACTGAGGAGGTGTTGTAAGCGCGTAAAGATTGATTTGCCCCTCAAAACCCTTAAGTGAATGATTTCCAAGATCGTCAGCGCCTACATTCTGCGGAAACTCGCAATTGGAAACTAGATATTGGCTGGCAACTATATTGCGACCAAGTTCCTTGGTTTTTTGCTCAATCCTTGCCGTTAGGTTCACTGTGTTTCCCAGATATGTAATTTGACGTTTGGTATTGCCGGTTTCACCAATCACCACCTCACCCGCATGCAATGCAATTCGTATTGCAGGTGTTATTCCATATTTCTTTTCAAACCAGGATGTACGAGCCGCAATTGCGGCCTCAATTTTCATTGCGGTTTCCAAAACGCGACCATTCTTACGTTTATCATTGCCAAAAGGCCAAGCGGCGATAACCGCATCACCAATATAGTTATGAATATTACCGCCTGAAGCGCGAATGGGCCTGTCGATCAAAACAAAAAGGTCATTAAGATATTTATGAAAAAGAATATCACCTATATCAGCAGCGATGGACGTTGAATCGGCAACGTCAACAAACATGAAAACTCGGTTTTCCTTGCGTGGTTGATGGTATTTTCCCAAAAACATATTTCGCAATTGGCCGCCGCCAATCAGCATCCGGATCTGCAGGAAGAAAACAATTATGCCGATAAAAAGAACAGAGACAAGCGTATCCGTTTTGGTATCATCGCCTGCCTCTGGGCGCATGAAAAACGGCACGATATCATATATATATCCATAAATTAAATGGCAGATGGTGCTTGCGACTATAACAACGATGACATGCATCATAACCCGCACAAGCAAGGAGAATAAAAATGGTATCTTCTTGAATGGACTGTAAGGATGAGACACAAGCCACAGTTCTAGCGCGGCGCTAAAAAACATAATCGACGCCCCGATTACAAAGCCTAGCCAAACGCTGCCTTCAGTATTATCTGGATTGGCGAAATACGTATATTCTGTATAGATATAGCCAATCACGCCGCCCAAGAACGTCAAAAACACCAATAATTTCACGTCATTGGAACTTATTTCGGATATCTTGAACAAAGGCACTCTTTCAGATTGTTTTCAGAAGCCTATCAGCCGCTTCAAAATCTTTCCAGCGTTGTTTTCGTCTATCAGCCGCTTCATAATCTTCACCCCAAAGCGAGACATTCCAATCTTCATCCACATGAGCGGCATTCCAGCAATCTTCGGCGGTCAGATGTTCTTCTGCCAAAGCAAGCGCTAAAATTGCAGAGCCACTAATAGATGTGAACGTATGAATGCACGCCAGCTTGAACGGATCAGCATGCTGTTTGAGCTGTGCACCAAAACCTGCAATTGCTTCTTTGGGTTGAGCAATGCTCATGATGCCTGATGTCACTTCAAAACTTGCGCCAAATTTTTCCAACGCCCAATCCAACACCGGATCCCAATGTTCGCGTTGTTTTTCTACCAAATCTTCCGGCGTATCAGCGCGGTAGCATAAAAGATCGGACGAAGCGTAGCGTGTAATGTCTTCCATGACGGCTTGCATTTCTTGCGCCACACCATCAACAGCTGTATTGACCAGCCGTGTCACTGGCATCAATAACGGATTGATTTCCGTCTCGATTGCATTCCACTCATCCGCCATCAATTGTGCAGCTTCTTCATTGGGAACAATAATTGAGATGCGCCCCGGCGTCTTGATGCCCTTGCCGTCCAATTCTACTGTGAAGCCATCATCCAGCTCTGCAATACTCGCTTCTTTATAAAACCGTTTTGGGAATTTTGGCTTATCATTTTCACGATTAGCTTTGCCCGGGCCAACATCGCCGCGCTCAGCTGCACTTTCAGCATCTTCTAATATGTCACGCATCAATTTCGTTCCAGAATTTGTGATTCATTTCAATACCCTAATGCCTCGTCTTCACCATCTGATTCATCCAAACCAAGTAGATTAAATGTCTGCACCATGTGTGGTGGCAGTGGCGCTTTAATGTCGAGCATCCCTCCTCCAGATGGGTGTGGAATGCGAATACGCCTTGCATGGAGATGGAGACGCTTTTGAATACCACCGGGGAACTCCCAATTTTCAATATCGAAATATTTCGGGTCACCAATGATCGGATGACCAATATGCATGGAATGAACGCGTAATTGGTGCGTGCGGCCTGTCACTGGTTGAAACTCAATCCAGCTCAAGTTTGGTCCTGAATTTTCTATCACCCGGTATTTCGTCACCGCATGATCAGCATCCGGCTCACCATGTCTGGCGATGCGCATCTTGTCACCTTCAGGTAAACGCTCTTTGAGCATGTAAGTTGAAATCTGCGCATCACGCTTTCGCGGCACGCCCTTGCAAATCGCCCAATAGGTTTTCTCTGTATTGCGATGACGAAAGGCTTTCGTTAGTTCAGCCGCTGCACCACGTGTTCGTGCAACAACAAGCACGCCGGATGTTTCTCGGTCAAGACGATGTACCAATCGCGGTTTCTCACCTTTTTGGCTTCGCATCGATTCAAGCATCGAATCCACGTGCCGATTAACACCTGAACCACCCTGCACGGCCAGGCCTGCAGGCTTATTAAAGACAAGCACCTTTTTATCTTCATGTAAAAGCATAGATTGCAGCACATCAAGGTCACCACGGTCACGTATCGTATTACGTGTAAGCGGTTGGTCAGAATTCATATTAGCCAGTTGAGGTGGCAAGCGCACTGCCTGCCCCGCCGCAATGCGTGTATCAGATTTTACACGTCCACCATCAATGCGGATTTGGCCTGAGCGCAAGAGTTTCTGCAATTGCCCGAACGCAAGCCCCGGAAAATGCAGCTTGAACCAGCGATCAAGGCGCATGCCTGCTTCGTCGCTATCAACGGTTTTTGTTTTGATCATACTATTCATGGCCTATGCCTTACAGCATTGCGCGGCCAATCCAAAGCCCAATAAACACCGCAGCGATACAAATCAACACACTTGCTAAAACATAGACAAAGGCAGAGCCCATATTGCCGCCCTCAACAAGAGCTGCCACATCCAACGAAAATGCTGAAAAGGTTGTAAATCCACCAAGTACGCCGGTTGCGAAGAACAAACGCAGTTCGTTTGAGCTTCCACCAGAGCGCTTCGCCAACCAGGCAATGAACAATCCCATTAGCAGCGAGCCGGCCACATTTACAAACAAAGTGCCATAAGGGAAGCTAACGCCCATTACCCGCATAACCGCAGTGCCAGATAAATGACGAAGTGAGGCACCAATGGCACCGCCGAGCGCTATCAGGAGAAGGTTGGTCATTTTGGTTTCCTCTCAGCGCGCAGACGTTCCCAATATTCAAGTCGTTTGGCAATATCGCGCTCAAATCCACGCTCTTTGGGTTCGTAGTATTTTTCACGCGGCATATCTGTTGGGAAATATTCTTGCCCTGAGAACGCGTCCGGCTGATCGTGGTCATATAAATAACCATCATGATAGCCTTGCTGCTTCATAAGTTTTGTTGGAGCATTCAATATCTGCTTGGGTGGTAGAAGTGAGCCATTTACTTTGGCGGATGCCTTTGCCTTGCCAATCGCTATATGCACTGCATTTGATTTTGGTGCAGTAGCAAGATAAACAGCTGCCTGCGCTAACGCGCGATCACCTTCAGCCTCGCCTAAAAAATCAAAGGCTTGGGTGGCCGCCATTGTCACGACTAATGCTTGCGGGTCCGCATTGCCAATATCTTCGCTCGCCATCACCACCAGACGCCGACCTATAAAGCGACGGTCTTCACCTGCTTCCATCATACGTGCAAGGTAATAGAGGGCAGCATCGGGGTCTGAACCACGCACAGACTTATGAAGTGCACTTATAAGGTTGTAATGTCCATCCTGCCCCTTATCATAGATGGGAGCGCGGCGTTGAAGCACGGTTTGCAAACCCTCAGCATCAAGCGTCTCACCTTCTTTTGCAACGCGCCAGATTTCTTCTGAAAGTGAAATGATTGCCCGCCCATCACCATCCGCCATGCGCAAGAGTGATAGCCGCGCCTCTTCATCCAAAGGAAGCGTTTTATCCTCTTGCTCTTCTGCACGCGCAAGCAACTGCAATAAGCTATCTTCTTCGTGGCGCTGAAATGTGAGTACAGTAGAGCGAGATAACAAAGCTGCATTCAGTTCAAAACTTGGATTTTCAGTTGTAGCACCGACGAGAACAACAGTTCCATCTTCCATGACAGGCAAGAAACTATCCAGCTGCGCGCGATTAAAGCGGTGTATTTCGTCAACAAACAGAAGTGTTTTCTGCCCGGACATACGGCGCATTTTGGCAGTTTCAAAGACCTTCTTAAGATCAGCAACGCCAGAAAAGATTGCGGATATTTGTTCGAAAACTAGACCGCCTTCACCTGCAAGCAATCGCGCAACGGTTGTCTTACCGGTTCCAGGCGGCCCCCAAAAAATCATGCTACCCAGCGTACCAGATGCAATCATGCGGGTAATCGTGCCATCCGGCCCTGTGAGATGTGGCTGACCACTTACTTCAGAGAGTGTTTTAGGGCGCAAGCGCTCCGCAAGCGGACTTAGCGCTTCATGGGTTTCTTTATCGACTGCAAATAAGTCAGCCACACTGCCTACCTTGAATATTGGCGGAAGAAACCGCCATTGCGGTCCATCACCAGTTCCCTGCCCTGACGCTCTACCACAAAGGTCCAACGACGAAGTTCTTGATCAAGCAGAGGTTCAATATCACTAACACGAGAAATTGGTTCACCATTTATCACGCGCAGAATATCGCCCGGGCGCATACGGTTTGTGGCGGCTGGCGAACCGCGCACAATATTAAGGAAAACAACGCCTGTCTTTTCTGATGAAATTTTTATCTTTTGTGCCAGTGCTGGAGAGAGATTTGCAACCTTCGCACCACCAAGCACTGATCTTCTTGGCAATTCGGTTTCGTTAGCAGGCACTGTTTCTGGTGCAACCATTAATCGCAATGTTGCATCAATTGTAACATTTCTACTTAACATTCTGATCTCAGCAAGGTTGCCTATACCAACTGTTGTCAGGCGGTAACCAAGGCCATTTACGTGCGGCACCAGCTTGCCATTAATTGCGAGAATAACATCGCCAGCCTTGATGCCTGCTTTATCTGCAGGTCCATCTGGCACAACATTCACAACCAGGGCGCCACGTGGGCGTGCCATGCCTAAACTCTGAGCAATTTCAGGAGATACTTCTTGAAAACTCGCGCCAATCCAAGGACGCGAAAGCGTGTCACCAATTTTAGATGAATCAATAGCAATGCGCACCATGTCAGAAGGAATTGCAAAGCCAATGCCGTTTGAACCACCAGAACGTGAGAAGATTGCTGTATTAATACCAATCAACCGCCCTTGCATATCAATTAAAGCACCGCCGGAATTACCCGGATTAATGGCAGCATCTGTTTGTAGAAAGAAGCCAAAGTCGCTAATGCCACCAGCAGAACGAGCAACGGCTGAAATAATACCGCTGGTCACGGTTTGGCCAACACCGAATGGATTACCAATTGCGAGGACCAGATCACCAACGAGTACCTCGTCCGAGTTGCCTATTTTGATTGCAGGGAAATTCACTTCCTCTTTCACTTGCAGAATTGCGAGGTCAGATTGTTCGTCTTTCAGAATAATTTCAGCTGCATATTCACGGCCATCTGAAAGTGCAATTTTCACCTCATCAGCGCCTTTGATTACGTGATGGTTTGTCACCACAATGCCGGATTGATCCACAATAACGCCAGAACCTAATGAGTTTTGGTTACGTTGTTGGCGTCGACCTCCAAAAAAGCGTTCAAAAAACGGATCGCCTGCAAAAGGGGATGTTTGCCTTCTGGCTTTGCGTTCTGCGTATACGTTTACGACTGACGACGTCACTTGCTTTACCAATGGTGCGAACGAAAGCTGAATTTGCCCTTGGGACTCTGGCACTTGCGTGGTTTGCGCAAAGCCCGGCATGATCAACGTGCAAAACATTGCAATTACAAGAACTTTTAATGAAATTAGCGCACGCATAGGAATCCTCTCAACACTCGTTTCAGCAGAATACTACCTAAGTATTGAATGCGGCAACTGCTAATAATTTATAAAAAATATTTTCGTGAACAAAAAACCCGACGCGAAGGCCGGGCTTTAAAATTCTTTATATAATCTAATGCTTAAGCTTCAGCTGGTGCCGCCTCTTCAGCAGCTTCCATTGCTTCCATGCGTTCGCGATCAATAGCACCTTTTGCTTCTAAATCGCGGTCAACAAGCTCAATCACAGCCATTGGCGCATTATCACCATAACGGAACCCGGCTTTAAGAACGCGTGTATAACCGCCATTACGGTCTTTATAGCGTGGGCCAAGCACTTCAATCAGCTTTTTTGCAGCTGCTTCATCACGTGTACGAGCAATTGCTTGACGGCGAGCGTGAAGATCACCGCGCTTACCAAGTGTAATGAGTTTATCAACAACAGAACGAAGTTCTTTTGCTTTTGGTAGAGTTGTTACAATCTGCTCATGTTCAATGAGGGCCACTGACATATTTGCAAACATCGCTTTACGATGGCTTGCAGTTCTATTCAGTTTCCGGCCTTGTTTACGGTGGCGCATAATGCTCCCCTTCTTCTTTTACAGGATGGCCTGGCTCTTAAGACCATCCCTTTGGTTAAGCCCCTGCTCTATTGCAGTGGCAATTTCTTTGTCACATTCTCTTATTCGAAAAGTCTGCAACTTTTCGGGAGAAGGCTTTTA
>CAZXZQ010000094.1:0-9010 GCA_964645215.1 uncultured Rhizobiaceae bacterium
GGTGGCTTCTCGCGATTGTTCAGCGGGAGGAAGTCGATGAAATTGCGAAGTGCGGCAAGCGCTTCCACGTCATTGTCGAAGGCTTCATCGGCAACGGAGGATTTTGATGTATGCGTCTTTGCACCGCCAAGTTCTTCAGCAGATACGATTTCATTCGTTACTGTCTTCACCACATCCGGGCCGGTGACAAACATGTAAGAGGTGTCTCGAACCATGAAGATAAAATCGGTCATGGCGGGTGAGTAAACCGCGCCGCCTGCACATGGACCCATAATCATCGATATTTGCGGCACAACGCCACTCGCCAGCGTGTTCATCTGGAAAATGTCAGCATATCCGCCAAGAGAGGCAACACCTTCTTGAATGCGCGCGCCACCAGAGTCATTAATGCCGATGATTGGTGCGCCATTCTTCATGGCCATTTCCATGATTTTGATAATTTTCTTGGCATTGGTTTCGGAGAGCGAGCCGCCAAACACGGTGAAGTCTTGACTGTAGACATAAATCATTCGGCCGTTGACAGTACCCCAGCCCGCAACAACGCCGTCACCGGAAAACTTCGTCTCTTCCATGCCGAACTCTGTGCAGCGATGCGCAACGAACATGTCGTATTCTTCAAAGCTGCCTTCATCGAGCAATAGTTCAACACGCTCACGTGCGGTGAGTTTACCTTTTGCGTGTTGAGATGCGATGCGTTTTTGCCCGCCGCCCAGCCGAGCTTGCTCACGCCGTGCTTCCAGTTCTGCGATTACGTCTTGCATGTTTTCTCCAATACCTCGTCCTTCGACAGGCTCAGGATGAGGATGTGTTTTTATTTATTTTTAAACTCAGGCTTCCGCTTTTCGCTAAACGCGGCCATACCTTCTGTTTGATCTTCTGTTGCGAAGAGAGAATAGAATGTTCGGCGCTCAAAACGCAATCCTTCTGCAAGCGTTGTTTCAAAGCCACGATTCACTTGTTCTTTCGCAATCATAACAGATGGTGCGGAATAGTCAGCAATTTTCGCTGCTGTCTTCATTGCTTCATCCATCAAATCATCTGCCGGAATGATGCGTGCTACAAGGCCACTACGTTCGGCCTCTTCTGCGTCCATCATGCGGCCTGTCAAAATCAAGTCCATTGCCTTTGCCTTACCAACGGCGCGGGTAAGGCGTTGCGAACCACCCCACCCAGGCGTGACACCAAGCTTGATTTCTGGCTGGCCAAACTTCGCCTTGTCGGATGCCAGAATAATGTCACACATCATGGCAAGCTCACATCCACCGCCGAGTGCAAAACCATTTACCGCTGCGATAATAGGCGTGCGGGATGCAGCAAAGCCTTCCCACTCAGATTGTTTGTCGGCCAGGTACATGTCCATGTAAGATTTTTCATGCATCTCTTTAATGTCAGCGCCTGCGATGAATGCTTTACCTTCACCAGTGATGACGATGCAGCCGATCGCAGGATTTTCATCAAATGCTTTTGCAGCAGATATAATCCCATCCATGACTTCAGCATTCACGGCGTTAAGCGCATCTGGGCGATTGATCTTAATAAGGCCAACCTTGCCATGGGTTTCTGAGAGCACCAGATTAGTCATCTAATTATCCTCTTCCCTTTTCTTCAAGCCAATTGATGATACCAGAAAAATCCATGTCGTCATCTGTGGCGTCTGCATATTGTTTGTAAAGTTCAAGTGCATGCTCGCCAAGCGGGGTTGCTTGTCCTGTGCTTTCTGCAGCCACTTGAGCGAGTGTTGCATCTTTAATCATCAGCGATGCTGCAAAGCCCGGCTTGTAATCATTGTCCGAAGGTGATTGTGGGCCGACACCCGGCAGTGGGCAATAGGCATTAATCGACCAGCAATAACCAGAAGATGTCGACATCACATCGAACATTGCTTGTGGCTCAAGGCCTAGCTTTTTGCCCAGCGAGAAAGCTTCACCAACGCCCGCCATGGTGATTGCAAGGAGCATATTATTACAGATTTTTGCCGCTTGCCCTGCACCACCGTTGCCACAAGGCACTTGCTTGCCACCCATGATGTCGAGGAGTGGGGCAGCCTTTTTCTGAGCTTCGTCCGAACCGCCAATCATGAAAGTGAGTGTGCCAGCCGCAGCACCTGCAATGCCACCAGATACCGGGCAATCAATGGAAAGGAGGCCGGCCTCTGCTGCAAGCTTATGGCCTTCGTGGGCACTTTCAACATCCACAGTTGAACTGTCGATCAGCAATGTGC
This sequence comes from uncultured Rhizobiaceae bacterium, assembly GCA_964645215.1. Taxonomy (GTDB): domain Bacteria; phylum Pseudomonadota; class Alphaproteobacteria; order Rhizobiales; family Rhizobiaceae; genus JAALLB01. The sequence continues at coordinate 2,222 of CAZXZQ010000094.1, forward strand.
CTTTTTCACAAGCGGGTAAAATTTCGTTAAGAACAGCAAGATAAATCTTACCGTTTGGCAGCATGGTGATGACCGTATCCGCACCCTTTGCAGCATCCGCAGCAAACAAGCAGGTTTTCATACCTTCGGCAGCTGCCTTGTCTAGCTGGGCAGGTGTTGTGTCAAACACTTGCAGATCGTGTCCGGCTTTTGCCAAATTAGTTGCCATGGGTAGCCCCATATTGCCGAGGCCGATAAATCCTACTGTTGCCATTTGTTTCCTCCTTAAAATGTCAGTTCAGCGTCGCCCAAATCTTCAATCATCGTGGCAATGGACGGTTTGTCCAAATGCTCTAGGCGAGGAATTTTCCATTTAGGGTTGCGGTCTTTGTCTATAATTTGCGCGCGAATGCCTTCAACAAAATCACCGTCTGACATAGAGCGATAGGTAAAACGATACTCCAGCGCGAGGATTTGTTCAATTGAATTTAGGTTGCGAGACTGGCGTACCAACTCTACTGCGCAAGCAACAGAAAGAGGGCAACTCCGGCGCATTAATTTTGCAGCACTTGCTGCCCATTCATCACTTTCATTCGCTTCCAAAGAGAGCACAATATCGAGCGCTGTTTCCAGATGGAAATATGTGTTGATCTTCGTCTGTGCCTCGGCCAATTGGCTTGAACCCGGTTCTTTCGCAAATGTATCGAAAAAGGAAAGGTCGCCAGTGTCTTCAAGCGCTTCAATCAGTTCGCCCAGGTTTGCTTCCGGCACAAAGACATCTGCAATGCCTGCATAGAGGCAATCGGCAGCATCGAGCCTTGCTCCTGTTGTTCCGAGATATTCGCCGATATTACCCGGTGCACGCGAGAGAAGTAGATTGCCGCCCACATCGGGGGCTAAGCCAATGCCGCATTCGGGCATGGCAAACATGGTGTTTTCCGTGACGATGCGGTGGGAGCCGTGGGCCGAAATGCCAACGCCACCGCCCATGACAATGCCATCCATAATCGAGACATAAGGTTTGGAATAGTTTTTGATTTTCGCATTGACGCGGTATTCATCTGCCCAAAACTTGCGGCCGAACTCATAGTCTCCCGCTTTGCCAGTTTTATATAAGTCGGCAATATCTCCGCCTGCGCAGAAGGACTTTGAACCTTCCGCATCAATGATGATGAGTGTTACTTCAGTGTCGCTCTGCCAAGCGTCCAGCGCGTCACCAATCGCCATGCACATATCATAAGAAAGGGCGTTTAATGCCTCTGGTTTGGTGAGCGTGATACACCCTGCCTTGCCTGATTTTCGAATGTGGATGTCGTCGGTTTTTATCACTTTTGTTATGCCTCTTTCAGCATGTCCCGCGAAATGATCATTCGCATGATTTCGTTTGTGCCTTCGAGGATTTGGTGAACGCGTAAATCGCGCACTACTTTTTCCACGCCATAGTCTGCAAGATAACCATAGCCACCATGCAGTTGTAGTGCATCATTGGCTACACGGAAGGAAAGGTCTGTAACCAGACGTTTCGCCATGGCGCAGAAGCGTGTTTTGTCATGCGCTTTGTTATCAACTTTCCAAGCAGCTTGGCGAAGGAATGTGCGTGCTGCTTGAAGTTCGGTTTCCATGTCTGCCAAGCGGAATTGGAGTGCTTGGAATTCTGCAATTGGCTTACCGAAAGCTTTGCGCTCTTTCATGTAGGCGATCGTTTTATCAAGCGTGAATTGCGCTGCACCCAATGCGGAAGCTGCAATGTTTAGCCGTCCGCCATCAAGGCCGGCCATTGCATATTTAAAGCCTGCACCTTCTTCACCAATCAATTGGTCGGCAGGGATTTTGCAATCATCAAACAAAACTTGCGCTGTTGGTTGTGCGCACCAACCCATTTTCTTTTCGTTCGCACCGAAAGACAAACCTTCGGTTGGGTTTTCTATGATTGCAGCTGAAACGCCTTTAGGCCCATCACCACCGGTGCGTACCATGGTGAGATAAAGTTCGGATGTTTCGCCACCGGAAATAAAAGTTTTGCCGCCGTTTATCTTCCAGCCATTACCATCTTTTTCGGCCCTAGTTTTAAGTGCCGCTGCATCAGAGCCAGAGCCTGGCTCGGTAAGGCAGTAAGAACAGTATTTTTCTAGGGTGGTCATTTGTGGCAACCACTTTTGGCGCTGCTCTTCGGTGCCATAGGTGTCAATCATCCACGCGGTCATGTTATGGATAGAAATGAACGACGCGATGGAAGGACATGCATAGGCAAGTGCTTCAAAAATCAGCGTTGCGTCGAGGCGAGACAGGTCAGAACCGCCAACATCTTCGCGCACGTAAATGCCCGCCATGCCAAGTTCGCCAGCTGCACGCAGCACTTCTTTTGGAAATGAACCTTCCTCATCCCATTTTAGCGCATAAGGAGCGATATGTTCTTGCCCAAAGGCGAAAGCCATATCGTAAATGGCTGTTTGTTCTTCTGTTAAAGCAAAGTCCATTTTTTGCTCCTTATGCGCTTATTTGGGAGGGTAGTTTAGCTCATTGTTGGGATTGAGAACTCAGCGCCCTCTTTGATGCCTGATGGCCAGCGTGATGTTACTGTTTTGGTTCTTGTGTAGAACTTAAACGCATCAGGACCGTGTTGGTTCAAGTCACCAAAGCCGGAGCGCTTCCAGCCACCAAATGTATAATATGCAAGCGGCACAGGAATAGGAACGTTCACGCCAACCATGCCAATATTGATACGGCTAGAGAAGTCACGCGCCGTATCACCATCACGAGTGTAAATGGATACACCATTGCCATATTCATGGGTCATGGCTAGATCGATTGCTTCATCATATGTTGGCGCACGAACAACTGAAAGAACAGGTCCAAAGATCTCTTCTTTATAGATAGACATATCTTTTGTTACGTTGTCGAACAAACAACCACCAATGAAGTAGCCATTTTCATAGCCCTGCATGGAGAAATCACGGCCATCAACCGCAAGAGTAGCGCCTTCTTTAACGCCTGCATCTACATAGCCTTTGACACGATTATAAGCGTCTTGGGTGACAAGCGGACCGAAGTCAGCATCGTCGCCAGCAGTGTAAGGTGCGATTTTGAGGTTCTCTACGCGCGGTGTTAGTTTTTCCATCAAACGGTTAGCTGTATCTTCGCCAACTGGTACAGCAACTGAAATCGCCATACAGCGTTCGCCAGCAGCACCGTAACCGGCACCAACGAGCGCATCTACTGTTTGGTCCATGTCTGCATCTGGCATGATGATCATGTGATTTTTAGCGCCACCAAAACATTGAACACGTTTGCCGTTTGCACAACCGCGGGTGTAAACATATTCAGCGATTGGTGTGGAACCCACAAAGCCAACAGCCATAATGTCTTCATGGTCAAGAATGCCGTCTACCGATTCTTTGTCTCCATGAACAACCTGTAGGATGCCGTCTGGTAAACCTGCTTCTGACATGAGTTCAGCAAGCATAACCGGTACGGATGGATCACGCTCGGATGGCTTTAGGATAAATGCATTACCACAGGCAATTGCCGGGCAGAATTTCCACATTGGGATCATTGCTGGGAAGTTAAACGGCGTGATGCCAGCTGCAATACCAAGTGGCTGCTTGATCGAATGCATATCAATGCCAGGGCCCGCGCCTTCAGTAAACTCGCCTTTTAGCATTTGCGGTGCGCCAATGCAGAATTCTGCAACTTCAAGACCACGCTGAACATCGCCCTTAGCGTCAGGTACGGTTTTGCCGTGTTCGGATGAAAGCATTTCAGCAAGTTTATCCATGTCGCGGTTTAGAAGATCAACAAACTTCATCATTACGCGCGCGCGTTTTTGAGGGTTTGCTGCAGCCCATGCAGGCTGTGCAGCTTTTGCACTTGCAACAGCTGCGTCTAATTCGGCTTTATTGGCAAGTGGCACTTGCGCTTGAACTTCACCAGTTGCTGGATTGAACACGTCTGCTGAACGACCTGAAGTACCTTCAACACGTGCACCGTTAATGTAATGTGGAATTGTTCTCACTGTTTTCTCCTCAGAAAAAGTATTTTGTAACTGTTTATCTGTTTATTTTTGACTATCCAATAGGGTAATAATATAATTTGTTGTGCAAACTTACACAGTGTTTTATGTTATATGGATGAAAATTCTTCCACACCTTAGCTTGAACTGATGACAAAATGAACTGGGATGATTACAGATTTTTTCTTGCGGTTGCGCGCTCTGGTAAGCTTAGTGCTGCCGGCCAGCAATTGGGCGTTGATCATGCAACCGTTGGGCGACGTGTTAAAGCGCTTGAACAAAATTTAAAAATTCACCTATTTGATCGCAGCCCACAAGGTTATTCATTAACCGATGAAGGGCAGAAGCTTGTTACAATCGCTGAATCAATGGAAAGTAGTGCAGTTGCTGCGCAGTCTGAATTTAGCGGGCATTCTGATAATATTTCTGGTGTTGTCAGAGTAGGGTGTCCAGAAGGTATGGCAACATCTGTTGTTGCAGACATTGCTGCTGAATTGTGTGAAAGACACCCAAGGCTTGAGTTGCAAATTGTGGCGCTTCCGCGCACGTTTTCCTTATCAAAACGCGAAGCAGATATTGCGATTGCAGTATCTGCGCCAACATCTGGGCGCTTAAAATATCGAAAAATTTCTGATTACACTTTGCATATGTATGCAACCAAAGATTACCTAGATAGCAAGCCGCCAGTACGTGAGATTTCTGATTTGAAAAAATTGCGCGGAATTGGTTATGTGTCTGATTTGATCTACGATAAAGAACTTGATTACATCCCGCTTATTTCTTCAGATGCAAAACCTTTTCTCACCAGTACGAGTGTGCATGTTCAATTAAAGGTAACTCTTGCTAATGGCGGTGTTTGTGTTCTTCATGATTTTATTGCTAAACAATATCCGCAGCTTGTTCGCGTATTGCCTGAAGAAGTCGCCTTTACGCGCACCTTTTGGTATATCGTGCATGAGGACTACGCCAAGCTGCAACGCATTAAGGTTGTATCTGATGCTATTATTGAACAGATTCGCAAGCGCTTACGGGACGTTTAGTGACTGCGATTAATGATCGCGGTGCGCGATGAATCTTGCAGCTTCGCGCAAAATATCAGCTTCAGGACCAAAGTTACTTAGCCCATCAAATGCTTCTTCTAGATACACGTTCAGCAGCTTTTGGCTTTCATCAAGTCCGTATAGGTCAACCAGTGTACCTTTGCCTTTGTCCGCATCCTTACCGGTGGCCTTGCCCATGGTTTCTGCATCTGACGTGACATCCAAAATGTCATCGGCAAGTTGAAACGCCTTGCCAATTTGATTGCCGAATTGAATGAGTGCATTACGCTCGGTTTCAGAAGCTCCACCCAATACAGCGCCAGCCTCGCAAGCACCTTTGAGGAGTGCACCTGTTTTCATAGACTGTAAAAGTGTGATTTCAGACGCGTCGAGCGTTTTGGTCTCAGCTTCTAAATCAAGCATCTGGCCGCCCACCATGCCACCAAGCCCTGCATATCTTGAAAATAATTTCACAAGCTCAATGCGAATGGACGCGTTTTCGTGGGTCTCTTCCCGCGCTAGAATATCAAAGGCCAGCGTGAGCAAAGCGTCGCCAGCTAGGATAGCGGTTGCTTCATCATAGGCAATATGGGTCGTGGGGCGCCCGCGGCGTAACTCATCATCATCCATCGCAGGTAAATCATCATGCACTAGCGAATAGCAATGGATGCATTCAAGTGCGATGCCTGCCATGACAGATTGTGCTGGTTTGATTTTAAATAGCGCGGCAGTTTCCATAACCAAGAACGGGCGCAATCGCTTACCGCCATCAAGGGCTGAATGGCGCATTGCTTGCATTAAGCGTTCTGGTCGTATGACTTCATTTTCCAGTGCTGCTGAACTGAACACGCTCTCAAGCTTTGATTCAACTAGATTTGCATGAGATTTAAGTAAGGTGTTGAAGTCTGACATATGAAACCTGATATGGATAAGGTGTTATGTTTGATCTTGCTTAGCAGAACCAATAAAGAAGTTTAATGAAAAACGAAACCACAAATACGAAGAGCGCAAAGCCCAAGAAAAAAACAACGCCTACTAAAAAGCGAGGTGTGTTTAGGTTCTTGCTCAGATTTAGTTTCGCTTTGGTGATGATTTTAACATTGATACCGATGGGACTGTTGTTCATTTATAAAATTGAGGCTGTGCATCCTGTTTCTACCTTGATGATTAAAGAAGGCCTTGTTGGGCATGGTTCAAAACGTGAGTGGATAGAAATTGATGATATGGCGCCGGTGATTTATCAATCTGTATTGAGCTCAGAGGACGGTAAATTTTGCAGCCATAATGGAGTAGATTGGGATGCGCTTAATGCGGTGATTGAGGATGCTATTGATGGCCAGAAAACACGCGGAGCCAGTACGATCACCATGCAGCTTGTTAAAAACCTATTCTTATGGCCGAACCGATCTTTTATCCGTAAAGGATTGGAAGTTCCTTACGCGATGATGGCGGAGCTGATCTTGTCCAAGAAAAGGATTATGGAAATCTATTTAAACATAGCGGAATGGGACAAAGGTATTTTTGGGATAGAGCTTGCAGCACAGATATATTTTAATCGGAGTGCTGCTAATTTAGGTCCACGATACTCGTCCCTTCTGGCGGTCACCTTGCCAAACCCGAAAGGGCGAAATGCGGCTAAGCCATCAAATGCCATGAACCGAGTTGCAAAGATTATTCAACGCAGGGCAAGAGCGTCTGGCGCATATGTAAAGTGTGTGAAGTAATGAATATCAAAGTTAAAAACCCACTTCGTCATATTTT
>CAZXZQ010000095.1:0-8982 GCA_964645215.1 uncultured Rhizobiaceae bacterium
GCCTGTTATCAAGATTGCACGACAAGCATCATCATCTTGCGCAGCTTCAAGCGCCTCACGCAGTGCAATATGTTGTGCGTCATTAAATGCGTTTAACTGGTCCGGCCGATTAAGGGTTAAAACCACGACTGCATTTGTTTTTTCAACTAGGATTTCTGACACGTCACAGCCAATCTGTTACAAAGAAAAAAAATATTTATTTTTTGTAACACAACAATATGCCATTGCAAAGCAAGTCTTGTTTAAATAATGCTCATTAAGATTTAAGGAGCAGAATTTGGAACGCAAAACCCACATCGATGTATTTGGCGCGAGCATTCTCATCATCTTCATGGTAATGTTGGGTCTAAACCAGGTCGCGGTTAAAGTCGTGAATGAAGGAATGGCCCCCCTATTTCAAGCAGGCCTGCGCTCTTTATGCGCTGCACCTGTCCTCTTTCTGTATTGCCTTTACCGAAAATACAAAATTGACCTATCGTGGCCTGTCCTACTTCCAGGCATTCTTTGCGGCATTTTTTTCGCCGTTGAATTTGCCCTGCTGTTTAAGGCGCTCGAATATACAACGGTTGCCCGCGCCTCTGTCTTTTTCTATACCATGCCGTTCTGGGTGGCGCTCGGCGCACATTTCCTTATTCCTGATGAGAAGCTCACACCAATCAGAATCGCAGGCCTTCTACTTGCTATACTCGGCGTGGCAATTGCGCTTGCAAATAAAAACACCACTGCCGGGCCAAACGCATTTTTAGGAGATTTGATGTCAATCCTGGCCGGAAGCCTTTGGGCGGCGATCGCGCTTGTCGCCCGTACAACCAAGTTTTCATCAATTAAGCCGGATGTGCAAATCCTCTATCAATTGGTAGTTTCTGCAATGATCTTGATGCCGATAACACTCTTCGGAGAAACCTTCCGCGAGCCGACTGCGTGGCACTTCATGATATTTGCAGCACAAGTCCTCATTCTAGTCTGCATCGGTTTTGTGGTCTGGTTCTGGGTTTTATCAATTTACCCGGCCTCGGACATGGCAAGCTTTACCTTTCTTGCTCCACTCTTTGGTGTTCTCTTCGGCTGGCTCTTATTGGATGAGGCGCTTACTTGGTCAATTCTGATTGCGCTCACGTTCGTTGGCGCAGGCATTGTACTTGTAAACAGACATTAAAAAAGCGAAGTGAAATTTGCTTGATAGCGACTTGGCAATCAGAAAAATTCGGCTAATTTTTTCCTATTTGGAGGACTTGTTATGGTTGACCACGATCTTGGAAAAATTAAATCAGACTATGAACGCGATGGCTATGTTTCAGGCGTAAGGCTTCTGCCCGAGGCAGATGCACAGTCCCATCGTGCGAGAATGGAAAATGCTGAACAAAGCTTTGGCAATATGCATTATAAGTCGAAGGCGCATACGATCCTCACGTCACCCTTTGAACTTTCCACCTCACCCTCAACGCTTGATATTGTAGAGCAAATGATCGGACCAGACATTCTCATTTATAATGTCACCTACATCATTAAAGAGGCCAACACGCCTACCCATGTAAGCTGGCACCAAGACCTCACCTTTTGGGGCTTAAGCCATGATGATCAAGTATCCATGTGGCTAGCGCTCTCACCTGCAACAGCAGAATCCGGCTGCATGCGCATGATCCCAGGCAGCCATACGGATGGGGTCTATGAACACAAGACGTACGAGGACGAAAACAACGTACTGCTCCAAAGTCAGACCATTCACGGCGTTGACGAAGACAAAGCTGTAATGTGTCCGCTCAGCGTTGGCGAAGCTTCCTTTCATCATGGCTGGACATTGCATGCTTCTATGCCAAACAATTCAAACGACCGTCGCATCGGTCTCAATGTTCAATATGTGGCTGCTCATGTGCGTCAGACGAAACACGATCTCGACACAGCGATGCTGGTGCGCGGAGAGGACAAATACAACCATTTCGGCGTGGACATCCCAGCAGAGAGCGATCTTGACCCTGCTGCGATCCAGCGACAAGCAGAACTAGAAGCGATGCATGTGGAGACAGCAGGCACGGTTTGAAGGCTACTTCACTTCAGTTTTAGCAAATGCTTTGATCTCTCGCGTGGTATTAATGACCTTCTCCCGCGCGTAAGCTTCATGATTTTCTTCAACCGTAGCAAGATCATATTTGTAATTTACCATCATGCCAGCAGATTGCAGAAAGCCCTTATCTGAAACATCTGCCATCCAGTTGAATTGCATGAGAGAGGCACCATTGCCGAGATGAAACCGGCTTACCGGATCAATCGGCAAACCATCATCACGTTTAGCATCCAGATAATATTTAGCGAGCAGCGTCTTAAGAGATTTCTCGTAAGTCGCATTTCCATTGCCATTAAAGAAAGATGCCTGATCCGCAAGCACGGCCAAGATTTCTCTAATGGTCGCATTCTCAGTTTCACCATACGTTTTAGTAAGCCATTTTCTAAAGCCGGGAATAGGAGACAAGGTGACAAAGTTTTTCAAACTCAAAAACTCTAAAGCCAAATCATTTGCGACCTGCTTGATCAGGAAATTGCCGAAGGAAACGCCCCGCAAACCCTTTTGGCAATTTGATATTGAATAAAACACTGCCGTATCCGCATCCATGCCAGAAAGCGACGCACGATCTTCCGCCAACAAGGCATCAACCGAAACCGGCACACCTTTGGTCAACGCCACCTCAACAAAAATAAGCGGCTCTTCAGGCATGGCCGGATGGAAGAATGCAAAACAGCTTCGGTCTAGGGGTTGCAACCTTCTACGCAAATCATCCCAATCATTGATCGCATGCACCGCTTCATACTCGATAATCTTTTCAAGTATGTTGGCAGGTGTTGCCCAATCAATTGGTTTGAGAACCAAGAACCCACGATTGAACCAAGTGGAAAACATATGTTCAAAATCTGCATCAAAGCTCGCAAGCTCCGGGTTCGACTTCAAAAAATCTAGCAGGTCTTCCCGCATATGAACGAGTTTCTCAGTCGCACCGGGAACCTGATTAAGTCTGCGAAGAAGTTCACGGCGTTTGGGTTCCGCTTGGCGCGTGAGCTCAGACAAAAGAGCCGGCGTTTGATCTTCTTTATAAGCCTCAGCAGATGCAATAATCGCGTCTGGATCAAGGTCATAATTGGTCACCACATCGCGGAAAAATTGCAGCTTATCTTCTGATGAAAGCTCTTCATATTTGGACAAAAGCGCGGCCGCGACTTTAGTTCCGGACACTTCGCCTTTTTCAGAAAAAATCGCCTCACACAGCGCTGTCATATCCCGTTGATCATCAGCAGCGAGCAAGGTCCAACTGCGCTCAAATACGCTTGAAAGAACATCCTGAAGGTATGAAATTCTGCTCATAATAGTCCATTCGCAAGATCAAACTTTACGATATACATAGTCAGTCTTGCAAAATTTTCCATGCAGGAAATGTACTAGGCCAGATGTATATTGAACTTCTTGCGTATCTCCGCATCGATTACTGGATCAATCAACGCTTCTTTTGGTGCGTCCAGAATTGCACGTTTGCGTTCAATCGCTTTTTCAATCAGCACTGGCTTGCCGATTTCCGCCCATTCTTTGGGCGAAGTACGGTCCGCAAGTTCAGGATAAATATACTCGGTCTGCATGAGAGATAATGTCTGTTCGTGGCCTAAATAATGACCCGGCCCACCAAGACAAACAGATTTCATCGCTTCAAGCGAAACACTATCTTCTGTAACCTCAATGCCTTTAATGCACCGCTGAACCTGCCCCAGAAGGTCGTCACCCAATACAAGGGACTCAAGACAGAAGCCAAGTAAAGACGCATGCATACCAACACTTTCATAAACCATATTTAGCCCTGAAAGTCCGGCCATCACGTTAGAAGTCGCTTGTTCCCATCCGGCCTGCATATCCGGCATTTTCGCGTCTGCAATGCCAGCCGCCGCACCACCAGGTAGATCATAAAACTTATGCATCTGCGAACAACCAGCTGATAGAAGCGCCTGCTCACCAGAGCCGCCAGACATCGCACCCGTACGCAAATCAGAAACGAATGGCCAGGTGCCAAAAATGGCAGGATGGCCTGGCTTAATCGCATTCACATAAACAACACCCGCGAGACACTCAGCCACCGCTTGAACAATCGCGGTTGCCAAAGGTGCCGGTGCTGTTGCGCCTGCCTGCCCTGCCGACAGAAGCAACACAGGCATGCCACCACGAATACACGCTTCCATCACTTCGCAAGATTCCGTTGCAAATTTCATCGGCGGCACAACAAAACAATTTGAGTTGGAAACAAACGGCCGCTCAAGCCATTTATCTTCACCACCTGCAATCATGTGCAGCAGTTCAAAACTTCCCGGCACAAAAGACGGCTCCACAAAACTCGTACCAATATGCTTCTTGGTCGCAGCACAAGAGGCGTAGATCGTATTGATATCCAGTTCGTAATTATCAACAATATCGCGCGCTACCATCGTACGCTGGAAGAAATGGACATTGTCGAGCTTCTCAACGATGCGCGCTGAATCATGCAAGTCCTGCAAATAGGATTCGCGGTATTCATTCTTCTCAATATCAACAATATGCACCGCCGCACCTGCTGTGCCAAAATGCACCTTGCTGCCGGAAAGATTGAGATCATGCTTCTCATCACGCCCGCAAAGCGTAATGTCGCGCGCTGCAAGCGCCAACATATCTTCTACCAGCGCGCGCGGAAAACGAATGCGCCCATCATCGCCCAGAATAGCACCTGCTTCGGTCAAAATCTTAATGCCAGACTCTGGCGCTTCAGAAATACCAATCTGTTCCAACGCATCAAGGGCAGCTTCGTGAATGCGCTTAACCGCTGCATCAGTAAGGGGTTTGTATTGCCCACCAACAAGGCCTGCATGAATGGGGCGCAATTCTTCAGCCAGTTTTTCTGACCGCAAGGCAACCCGTGCACTTCTGCCCCCTGAACGACGGCTAGATCTTGTTGGAGAATCAGTCATCAAATCGTCCCTTCCAAATTTAATGAAAATTTTTCGCAAAATTTCACGCGACGATCAATCGACGAAATACGACACTTGCGTCGCAAACACATTTTCCTGATTGTTATTTTGTATAATATGTTGATAAAGTAAGCCTATGACTGAGCTTAACGCACCAAATTCAAGCATGATTGATCCCTTCGGCCGGATGGTAGAATATCTACGCGTTTCCGTGACAGATCGCTGTGATTTCCGCTGCGTATATTGCATGGCGGAAGACATGACCTTCTTACCCAAGAAGGAACTACTTACGCTCGAAGAGCTTGAACGCCTTTGTTCCGTCTTTATAGACAAAGGCGTACGCAAACTTCGTCTGACGGGTGGAGAGCCACTCGTGCGTCGTGGCATTATGGAGCTCATCAATAATCTCGGCAAAAAGCTAGATGGCGGCGGTTTGGATGAACTCACGCTTACAACCAATGGTTCGCAGCTGCATCGCTTTTCAAACGAACTGGTGGATGCCGGCGTTAAGCGCATCAATGTTTCGCTTGATACGCTTAATGAAGAAAAATTTGCCGAAATCACCCGCTGGGGCCGTTTGCCTCAAGTAATGAACGGCCTTGAAGCCGCAAAAGCCGCTGGCCTGCAAATCAAGATCAATGCCGTGGCGCTTAAAGAAGTCAACGAGCATGAAATTGAACCCATGATGCAATGGGCGCATGGCGAAGGATTTGACTTCACGCTTATAGAAACCATGCCGCTGGGTGAAATTGACGAAGACCGCACCGATCAATATCTGCCGCTCTCAACCGTGCGCCAGCGCTTGGAAGAGAAATACGCGCTCTCCGATATTCCGTATAAAACTGGCGGCCCGGCCCGCTATGTGGAAGTGAAGGAAACAGGCGGGCGACTTGGCTTCATTACCCCGATGACGCATAATTTCTGCGAAAGCTGCAACCGCGTGCGGCTCACCTGCACTGGCACACTTTACATGTGTTTGGGCCAAGACGATGCCGCTGACCTGCGTACACCCCTTCGCCAGTCCGAAGGCAATGAACTCGTATCACAGGCAATCGATGAAGCGATTGGCCGTAAACCAAAGGGCCATGACTTTATCATCGGTCGCAACTCCGCCCCTTCTGTCTCTCGTCATATGAGCACAACCGGCGGGTAAGTATACAGGTCTAACCTCATGCTGAGCCTGTCGAAGCATCAGGCCCCTGGCACATCACCAAGCCCTTCGACAAGCTTGAGGTATGAGGTGACATTGTTTCACCCACTCACATGCAACACCACATTCCGCGTATGCGGGCGGTCGCGATGTTCAAAGAGATAAATCCCCTGCCACGTGCCAAGCATAAGCCGGCCAGCATTCACAGGAATGGAAATTGATGTCTGAGTGAGCGCAGCCTTGATATGGGCAGGCATATCATCCTCGCCCTCATAAGTGTGCTGAATATAGGCCATGGATGGATCAGACGTTGGCGGCACCAGCTGGGCAAAGAAATTCTTCATATCTGTCTGCACCTCGGCATCCGCATTTTCTTGAATGATCAACGAACAAGACGTGTGCTGCACGAAGACCGTGCAAAGGCCGATATCAACGTCTCTAACGAAACGCTGAACGTCACCAGTGAATTCGTATAGTCCTTGGCCGGAAGTGGAAATTGTAAGGGCGCTTTGCATGATACTCTTCTCTCTCTCGTCATCCCGGCTGCTACTGCGAGCCGGGATCTATTATACCCATCCACTTGTTATGAAGGAATATGCATCAATGTATTCTCATCCATGGATCCCGGTTTGCATGGCAACCGGGATGACCAGATTATTGGATAACCTCCTCACCTTCATCCTGAGCTTCAATTTTCTTCTTTCACCAACCATCCTTGGTAATGCGCGATGCGTGCGCCCAAGGGTGATTTCAGCAGCACGTCAAACCGGAACCGCCCTTGGTCGTCTACTTCTTCATGCGCGATACTGATCGGCAAGAGAAACTTCGGAACAGGCAGAAACCCAAAGAGTCGCCCACCGATAACCGGATAAAGCAGTTTATCATCTTTGAGTTCCAACCCAAGCCGCATGGCAAGCGGGCCGAATATTTCCTGCGCGTATCCACCCTCGTCACAAGACATATGCGAACGGAACTTTCGGCCGTCAAAATCACGTTCCCAAACCTCGCCAGTCTCTTCCGCAATAATGTTCACCCGCACCGGAATGTCATGCATGTCATTGGGGAAGCCAACAAGCTTCGCACCAATCCAACCGGTCAACCCTGACGGGCCTTTTACATCGGCCCTGCCCTCATAGACCGCGCGCCCACGCACAGAATGAAGCTCGGCAATCGGTGCTGGCAATGCGTCAAACGTCTCAGCCAAAGCCTGTTGGAACACGGTCCGCGCATCCGTTTCATGAACCTGCGTTTGACCTTCAAACTTGGCAAGTTCCGTTTCCACCTCATCCAACGTCACTTCACCAAGACACGCACGCGCACCGGATGTAATATTTTCACCCAGCAATTTATTGAGCATGATCGACACAGGCAGTGTTGGGATTTTGGGGCCATGTCCATCATCGGCGATCAAGTCCCATTCGCGGCGAACATATTTTCCATCTTTTAGTTTTCCAAGAACGGCAACTTTCATTCCGCCTTCATCACTGCCTGCCCATTCAAACCAACTTGCCACCCAACGCGCAAATTTTGACATCGGTTCCAGCGATTTGAGAATGCCGGCTGCAACTAACATCCGTCCCAGAACAAGATCATAATGAAATGCCTTTACCTCAAGTCCGGCCTTGAAGGTAACTGTCTTGGCGTTATAACGCTCCGGAAAAAGATGGGTGTCCGGCGTGTTGACGAAAGAAGCCAACCGCTGCCTAATACCGCGCTTGCCTTCAACGTTCAAATCAAGTGAAACAGTCTCGCCCCACCCGCGCACGGTTTCTGTTTTGCCATGCCGTGTGATTTGCATCGGCTGACCGACCTGACCCAAAATCGCCTGCATCACTGACAAGGTTCGTTTGGCCTTATTGCCGGGCAGGATGGCTGTTTCGATGGCAATTACGTCGTCCATATCGGCAGTTAAAGCATCAACAACTGCAGATGAAATCGCGGGCGTGGAACTTGCTCCTGACAAAGCAACAACACCCGTTTCTTTTGCCAGTTCATCCAACTCTGAAAACCCTGAAACAAATTCACCCGCATCTGCAATGTCTAGATAATGGCACCCCGCTTCAATGACTGCTCGGGTAAAGTGATAAGGGTCATCGCCGTAAGCTTGATATGGCCCGGCACAATCGATCACCGCGAAGGGAGAAACTTCTGCCAACACCGTGCGAACCTGCATAGCATCTGCGCGGTCCAATACACGGTATTCACCGCCATTTAGTTTACGAAATTCTTGTAGTGTCGCCTCCGTCCGCCCAGCAAAAACACAGTCGAACCTGCCCTCGTCTAAAAGGCGCTGTGCAAGGTGTCCGCCAAAAAGGCCAGTTGCGCCAAGAATGAGAATTTTTGGTTTAGTCATCGATGAACCGCGCTTTTACAGAAGCATCTGGCACCAGACATGTATCGCGCCGCCCAAACAGCGCGTAGCGATTGCGCGCGATGCGGTAATAAGCCCAGTCAAGAAATCTATTCGGTAGAACAGAAAACACTGTGAGCCCTTTCCAAGGATATCCCACAACGTCCATCACTTTGAAGAAAGCATGCATTCGCTCGAATAGTTGACCTTGGACCAACACCAAATTAGTGTCGTAATCATCCCCCTTCAAACCAAAATACTCATAAAGTGCTTCGCCAAATTCTGATTGCGCAGTAGCAAAATGAAACTGATTTTCTTGATCATGCTTCAACACAAACTTGAAAAATGCGGAACATAAAACACATTCACCATCGAAAACGATGATGTTTTTATCTGAAAATTCAGCAAGCCTTTTGGCATCCATGTTCATACTATAAATATGAGGATCACCTGATCAATTTACAACGTGGCATTTTGGTATCAATCAGTTACCAAAAATACGCTCACCCTG
>CAZXZQ010000096.1:0-8956 GCA_964645215.1 uncultured Rhizobiaceae bacterium
AAAAAAATCAGGACGTAGCATTCGCAAAACGCTAATGCCGTTATCCTTTGCAACCATTTTGGGTGGTCTCGTAACCCTCATCGGCACACCGCCCAATATTATCATCGCGCAATACCGTGAAAAATCTGCTGGTGAACCATTTCAGATGTTCGACTTTGCACCAGTAGGGCTAGTTTGCGCAGTGGTTGGCATTTTGTTTGTGGCCTTGGTGGGTTGGCGGCTTGTGCCACGGTCTGATGAGAAGACAAGCGCAGATGGCAGTACTGTTGAGTTAGATGAATATATTGCAGAGCTTGTTGTGCCGGAAAACTCTAAGGCCGTGGATAAGCAGGTCAAAGATCTTTATGACGAAGCAAATGAAAACGATGTCGTCATTTTGGGGTTGGTACGTAACAATCGCCGTTTAAGCGGCTTTAGTTCCAGTAGAGAAATTATTGCTGGTGACATGCTGGTAGTAGAAGCATCTGCAGAAGACATTGACCGTTTTCGCGGCGTTTACGCCCTCGAATTTTTTGGTGAGAAAACAACCAGCGAAAAAGCCATTGGTGATCTTCAACTCACAGAAGTTTTGGTAACGCCAGAATCTCGCATTGTCGGTCGCTCAGCAATTGAGCTTCGATTGCGCGCGAGACGCGGTGTTGCATTGTTGGGTATTTCAAGACGAGGCCGTCGCTTTTCCAAACGCGTGCGCCATGAGAAAATCAGAGCAGGCGATGTTTTGTTACTGATCGGCCCACCAGACTATATGAATGATGTCGTTCCATATCTTAATGCCATGCCTTTGGCAGAGCGTGGCTTGCAGGTTACGCAACATGCACGCGCTTGGCTGGCTGCCGGCATTTTTGCAGTGGCAATTGCACTTGCAAGTTTTGGTTTTTTATATCTAGCAGTGGCGCTGGCTGTTGTTGTGGCACTCTATATTTTCCTCGACATCGTTCCCATTCGCAACGTGTATGACTTTATCGAATGGCCGGTGATTGTCTTGCTCGGCAGCATGATCCCGCTTGGCACAGCGTTGGAAAACTCTGGCGGTACACAACTCATCGCAGAACAGATCGTCGTCATTACAGAAGGATTGGCGCCGTGGGTGGTATTGACTGTGTTGATGGTCGTGGTGATGACCCTTTCTGATGTCTTGAATAACACCGCCACCGCTGTTGTCGGCGCGCCAGTCGCGGTAGATATTGCCACCAAGCTTGGCGTGAATTCAGATCCGTTTCTAATGGCGGTTGCCATTGCTGCATCTTGTGCGTTCCTTACGCCAATAGGGCATAAGAATAACACACTCATCATGGGGCCAGGTGGGTACTCATTCGGCGACTATTGGAAAATGGGCTTGCCATTGGAAATTATCGTCATCGGCGTTGCCGTGCCAGCCATTATGTTCTTCTGGCCTTTGTAAATCACTCTTATTAGCAGCTGTGTATAAGTCGCAATTGTCAAAATTTATTCATAAGAGTTGATGCAATAAGCGTAGAAAATCGCTTACTTAATGAAATGGATTTTTGTATTGAAGTAAAATTCTGCAGGACTAAGTTAGAATACATATAATGTTTATTAAACCGCAATTGGATATTTTAAATGGATGATCAAAATTTGGAATGGATTAGCGTAGGTCATGAAAGTGATCTACCTGAGGGACGCGTGAAAACCGTAACAGCTAGAACTGTTTCGATTTGTCTTTCGCATTTTGATGGCCAATGGGCGGCGATGGATAATAGATGTCCACACCAAAATGGACCATTGGGTGAAGGGTCTATTGAGAAGGGTGTTGATGGAAAGTGCTGGATACGATGCCCGTGGCATGGTTGGGATTTCGATCCACTTACTGGTGCGCCTCCTGGAGGACATGAAGATACCGGACAAGAACTTTACCCGATTGAAATCCGCGACGGTGAAATCTTCATTGGTCTTGAAGCAGAGCCCCCGCGTGAGCGTACAGTTACCGACACCATGACTGAAACCATGGTCAACTGGGGCGTCAAGCGTGTGTTCGGCATGGTCGGCCATTCTAATCTGGGATTGGCAGAAGCAATTCGTTTACGCAGTAATGCTGGAGACCTAAATTATATTGGTGTTCGCCATGAAGGTGCTGCTGCATTTGCAGCTTCCGCCTATGGAAAGCTGACAAACAAACCAGCTGCGTGTTTAACAATCGCAGGTCCTGGTGCAACCAATTTGCTCACTGGGCTATGGGACGCAAAGGTAGACCGCGCACCCATCTTGGCGCTTACTGGTCAGGTTCAAACACAGGTGTTTGGCCCGGGCGCATTTCAGGACATTGATTTGAGTTCTGCATTTGATGCGGTTTCCAAATTCTCACAATCTGTGTTGAGCACGTCAAAACATTCAGAGCTAATGTCACTTGCCTGTAAGGCTGCACTTGTTGAGCGTGATGTTGCGCATCTGATTTTCCCAGATGATATCCAAACTGACCCAAGTGATGAAGCTGCCGGTAGCCCGGATGGCAGAATGGGTGGCTCAACGGTTATCCCGTCGGATGATGATGTTGCTTCTGCTGTTTCGCTTATTAAAGAAGCGCAACGTCCAATGATCGTGATTGGTCATGGTGCGGTAGAATCGATTGATGCCATAGTAGCGTTTGCAGAAACACTTGGCGCACCTGTGCTAACAACCTTCAAAGGTAAAGGCCTGATTTCTGACACTCATCCAAATGCTGGCGGTGTATTGGGTCGCTCCGGCACGCCGATTGCCAGTTGGTTTATGAATGAAGCAGATTTGATTATTGCTCTTGGCACTTCGTTCTCAAACCATACTGGCATTGAGAAAAGCAAGAAGATTATCCAGGTTGATTATGACCGTATGCAGCTTGGGAAATTCCATCCGGTTGAACTTCCAATCTGGGGCGAGTTGAGTGCATTCTGTAACGCTGTTTCTCCATCATTTGAAGAATTTAAGCCGCCGGTTGATCAGATATCAGAATTGGCTGAACGTTGGAAATATTGGCGTGATGAAAAAGAAACGCGCCTTTCCGAAAGCAGAGGCGAAGGTATCCATTCAGTTTCTATCTTCAACGTGCTTTCAGATATTTGTCCTGATGATGCAATTATTGCCTGTGATGTTGGTAACAATACCTATTCATTTGGCCGCTATTTTGAAAGCAAAGGCCAGCGGGTGTTGATGTCTGGTTACTTAGGGTCTATTGGATTTGGTTTCCCGGCTGCTATGGGAGCATGGGCCGCAACACAGGATTTTGATGAATATAAGGGCCGCAAGGTCATCTCAATCTCTGGTGATGGTGGCTTTGGCCAATACCCAATGGATTTCACCACTGCTGTAAAATATGGCATGAACATCACACACATTTTGCTAAATAATTCACAACTTGGTAAAATCTCTAAAGAACAACGCGCTGGTGAATGGCAGGTTTGGGAGACAAATTTAGTCAACCCATCTTTTGCAGCATATGCAAGGCTGTGCGGTGGCCATGGTGTTCGTGTGACAGAAACGTCAGAGTTGGAAACTGTGATCGCGGAAGCACTCGCTTATGATGGCCCGTCATTGGTTGAAATCATAACCGACGCGGAGCTTGTTTAATCATGCAATACATGTCAATTGGCCAAGGCATTGTCAGTGTAAAAGGCAAGAAGAATGGCCCCACAATTGGTATAGTCTGCAATGTGCATGGCAATGAATTATGCGGGCGCAAGGCGGTTCATCGTATTTTAGCGCAATACGAGATTGAGCGCGGTACGCTTATCCTGATTGACGGTAATCAGGAAGCAGCACTTTTAAAACGCCGTTTTGTAGAGAGTGACATGAACCGTATGTTCACCAAGAAGAATTTGGCCAAGAAAAATGCGAAGAATGATCTCTTGCGCGCGCAATATCTAGCCGAAGTTATTCCAACACTTGGGCTTGATTATGCCGTGGATTTTCATTCGACAAGCACGGATACGAAATATCCCTTCACGGTGAGCTTTCCAGGCTCTGAAATTATGACTGATCTTTGCCCCATGCCGCGCATTTATGGTTGGCCTGGCATTGTAGAAGGTTCGCTTGTGGAATTCATATGTAAGCTTGGTGTTCCAGCGGTCGTGGTGGAAGCAGGCCAGCATTTTGAAAAACGTGCAGTGAACGTGGCAGAAAAAACGCTTCACTCCATGCTTTCGCATTTTGGTCTTATAACTCTAGAAAAACCACTGAAAATGAAAAAGCAGAAGAATTTTGAAGTGACGGAAGTTGTCAAAGTGGGCGACGCAAAAACCTTCAAGTTTACGAAGCCTTACAATTGCTTTGTCGGCTTTAAACCCGGTGAGAAAGTTGCCAAAGATAAAACAGGCATTTACACATCGCCCAAGGAAGAAGGGTGTCAGATTTTGATGCCTGCCTCGCAAGAGCAAATCACCAACGGCATTTCACCCACGGCTTATTATGTGATGCGGGAGCTGAAGCCCTCTTAAGCAGAAGTTATTTTCTTTTTCGGATCGTAAAATGGATATTCCACAACCACTGCTTTGGCTTCACCCTGAGGAGTCGCCACTTTAAGTGCTGTACCAAGTTCGGAGCATTCAATGGCTATCATGGCAAGTGCAATGTTCTTTTCAAGGCGCGGGGAGTAGATCGCTGACGTGACCTTGCCAACCGTTTCGCCATCCTTTTCAATAACCCAGAACGTTGTGTTTGATCCTTCGAGCGGCGCACCGTCAATCACAAGCCCTACTTGTTTGCGGGAGACTCCTTCATCACGAATTTTCTTTAATGCAGCTTTGCCGATGAAGTCGGCATCCATATCCAAATCAACGAGACGGTCAAAACCAAGTTCAAATGGGTTTGTGTGAATGTCCGCATCGGCATGGTAGGAAAGCATGCCGCCTTCAATGCGGCGGATCGATGATGTATGGCCCGGCTTCAAACCAAATGGCTTGCCTGCTTCCATAATCTTTTCCCATAATTCATCACCGCGCGAGCCGTCTTGTAAGTAAATCTCATAGCCTAATTCGCTTGACCAACCCGTGCGAGAGGCAATGAGCGGAATGCCGTCAAGTTCTACCTCGCGTAGCCAATAATATTTAAGGTCCATAATACTCTCACCAAAGAGTGCTTCCATTACCTTACCAGAGTTGGGGCCTTGCAATTGCAGTGGAGAAACATCCGGCTCGTGGATCGAAACATCTAGCCCAGAATTTATGGCCACGCCTTGCGCCCATAATAAAATGTCACTATCGGCCAGCGAGATCCAAAAATGGTTTTCCGCCAAACGCAAAAGAACAGGATCATTTAATAAGCCACCGTCTGCATTGGTGATGAGAATATATTTGCATTGACCAACAGCCATTTTTGACAAGTTGCGCGGTGTCAGCATCTGAATGAACTGCGCTGCATCTGGGCCGGTAATTTCTACCTGTCGCTCAACGGCCACATCACAAAGTATGGCTTCATTCACGAGGTTCCAGAAGTTTTGTACAGGATCGCCAAAATCGCGCGGAATATACATGTGGTTATAAACGGAAAAATCTTTAGCACCCCAACGTACAGTTGCGTCGAAATATGGAGACTTCCTAATCTGTGTCCCAAAGCCAAAATCTTCTGCATTCGCCATGATTATATCCTTTTAAGAAGTAAGTATACTTACCACAGCTCCCTGCGACACTTCGTTTGAGAAACCGTCACATCGTGGCGTAATCGCTTAATCCCACTTTGCAAGCGCATCATCGTCAGCGTCTTTGGCATCTACCCATCCAGCGTCTTCACCAGATGCTGCGTGTTCTTTCTTCCAAAAGGGCGCACGGGTTTTGAGAAAATCCATCAAAAAATTTGCACCATCAAATGCAGCTTGTCGATGGCGCGAGGCTGCGATGACAAGCACGATATTTTCGCCAGGTGCAATTTTTCCGTAACGATGAATGGCGAGGAGGCCTGATAAATTAAATCGCTCGATTGCCTTTTCTGCATAGCGCGTAATCTCAGCCTCCGCCATGCCGGGATAATGCTCAAGCTCTAGAGCTGAAAGCGCGCCATCTTCATCACGGCAAAGGCCAGAAAAGGAGACGATAGCGCCGATGTTTAGATTGCCTTTAGTAAGCGCCTTGATCTCAGCATTGATGTCAAAATCTGCTGTTTGTGTGCGGACAATTGGCGTAACAGGCATCGCCTATCCACCTGTCATGGGTGGGAATATTGCGATCTCACGTGCAGTTGTAATATCAGCTTTGCGATCTTGCGTGTGCTGCTGGTCAATTGCCACTTGCAGAATTTCTTGGGATTCCATGACGGATGCAAATTCTTCGCCACGCGTTGCAAGCCAGTTTAAAAACTCGGAAACATTTGTCACGCCACTTGGCAGTTCAATGCTTTCCTCGTTAATACCGAGGCGCTCACGTAGCCATGCGAAATAATGTATCTTTACCATCTGTTACTCAATAATGTGTTTTAGTCCGGCGCGAAAATAATCATAGCCTGTATAGAGCGTAATGAGTGCAGCTCCCCATAGCAAGACCAGACCAAAATCTGTGGTATAAGGGAAAACTTTGTCACCCGCAGACCCTGCTAGCAAAAAGCCGATTGCAATCATCTGAAGCGTGGTTTTATATTTTGCGATGGTCGTCACCGGCACACTCACTTTCAGCTCGGCGAGATACTCGCGCAAGCCCGACACTAGAATTTCGCGGCAAAGGATTATGATCGCTGCCCATAGAGACCAACCGGCAATGGTTTTGTCTGTGTCCGCTGCAAGAAGCAGTAAGCATGTTGAAACAAGTAGCTTATCTGCGATCGGATCAAGCATGCGGCCAATGTTGGAAGTTTGCCCCCAGATGCGTGCAAGATAACCATCGAAGAAATCTGTGATACTGGCCAGAACAAAAATGATCACCGCAGACCAACGGGCAAAGTCGGAAGATTGTAATTTACCTTCAAGAAAGAAACACAAGACAACGAGTGGCACGGCGATAATACGTGCATAGGTAAGCAAGTTGGGTATGCTGACGATTAAAGCCCATGTATCTTTTTTAGGTAGCTTCATGATTGGGTCTCAGACTCAATGAAAATGATCATATATTGCTTGTGCCATTTGTTCGGAAATGCCGTCAACTGATTTTAGATCACTTAGTGCCGCACGTGACACAGCTTTGGCTGTTCCAAAACGATGAAGAAGCGCGCGTTTGCGCCCAGGTCCGATTCCGACGACTTCATCCAGCGGGTTTTTCACCATTTCTTTTTTACGCCTTGCACGGTGAGAACCAATGGCGAAGCGGTGCGCTTCATCTCGCATGCGCTGCACGAAATATAACACTGGATCACGCTCCGGCAGCATGAAGGATTGTTTGCCCTTCATGAAAAATTTTTCAAGTCCGGCGTCTCGATCAGGCCCTTTGGCAATTCCAACCATTGGAACGGTCTTCTCAAGACCCATTTCCTTGAGTGTTTCATAAACTGCATTGAGTTGGCCAATGCCGCCATCAATCAAGAGCAGGTCAGGCCAAATACCAATCTCTCCTTCTTCATGTTTTTGGTCTTCTGGAAGTCCATGTTCTTTCACAAGACGTGAAAAGCGCCTCGTCATCACTTCACGCATCATGCCGTAATCATCGCCCGGCACAAGGTCCTTGGATTTGATGTTAAACTTGCGATAGTGATTTTTGGCAAAGCCCTCAGGGCCGGATACAATCATCGCGCCAACCGCGTTTGTACCCATAATGTGCGAGTTATCAAAAACCTCAATTCGGTTTGGCACTTTCTCAAGACCAAAGGCTTCGGCCACGCCCTTCATGAGTTTTGCCTGCGTTGATGTTTCTGCAAGCTTGCGTTCCAAAGCTTCACGCGCATTATTGCCAACATGCTCAACCAACTCACGTTTCTCACCGCGCTTGGGCAGAAGCACTTCCACTTTGTGTTCTGCTTTTGTGGTGAAGGCCTCACTAAAAAGATCAATCTCACCAGTATCATGTGAAAGTAAAATTAAC
This sequence comes from uncultured Rhizobiaceae bacterium, assembly GCA_964645215.1. Lineage (GTDB taxonomy): Bacteria > Pseudomonadota > Alphaproteobacteria > Rhizobiales > Rhizobiaceae > JAALLB01. Next base: position 7,926 of record CAZXZQ010000096.1, read on the forward strand.
CGAGGGCAGGGGCGGTCATCATAAAACTGGCCCAAGAATGCGCCCAGCACTTCGCCGGGTTCGATGGACTTGTCAGCACGCGGGAAGTAGGCGCGATTGCCCCAGTTTTGGCCCGTGCGAAAAAAGAACACTTGAATACACGTCATGCCGCCTTGTTGGTGGACGGCAAAGACATCTGCCTCACTAACAGATTGTGGATTGATGCCTTGATGCGATTGAACATGAGAGAGGGCAGATAGGCGGTCTCGATAAATGGCGGCGCGTTCAAAGTCCAAATCAGTGGATGCAGCCTCCATCTGTTGGGCGAGTTCGGTTTGCATGTCCGTACTTTTTCCTGAGAGAAAGTCTTTTGCCTCTTTGACAAGTTTTGCGTATTCCTCTTGTGATACTTCGCCGGTACAAGGTGCCGCGCAGCGCTTGATTTGATGTAGAAGACAAGGCCGTGTCCGCCCATCAAAAACACTGTCGGTACAGGTGCGAACAAGGAATGCACGCTGCATCGCGTTGATCGTGCGATTGACCGAGCCGGCCGATGCAAATGGGCCAAAGTAAGTGCGTTTCTTATTGCGCGCACCACGATGCTTGAAAAGGCCAGGTGCGCCATGTTCATCCGTAATTACAATATACGGAAAGCTCTTATCATCACGCAACAACACATTAAACTTCGGCCGCAAACGCTTGATAAGATTTGCTTCTAAAAGAAGCGCTTCCATCTCGGTATGCGTGGTGACAAATTCCATGTTTACCGTTTCGCGGATCATTCTCGCGATACGGCTGGTGTGGCCACTCATCTTGGCGTAAGACGCAACACGCTTTTTAAGTGACTTTGCCTTGCCGACATAAAGCACATCACCCACTGCATCAAACATGCGATATACGCCCGGCGCATTGGGCAAGCGTTTGACAAATTCTGCAATAATCTCTGCGCCCATTTTGCTACTTAGATCACTTGCGGATTCCTCCCAAATAATCTCGGCAGCATCTCCGGTCATGGATGCAAGTTTTATCTTTTTAACGGGCGTGTCATTCAT
>CAZXZQ010000097.1:0-8905 GCA_964645215.1 uncultured Rhizobiaceae bacterium
AATGAACAGCAACGCCACAGCAACACTGGTACAAACTGATGCCATCCAGTTGCGATAGGTTTCAATAAAACTTTCACCCGCCATGCCAGCGGTTTGATTGCCCCGGTTTGACCAGCGTTGTTTTGACAGGCGGAAAATACAATAGACTTTCACCGACGCGTTAATCACCTGATTGAGATATAATATCCATGAGTAGGAGAGCTCTACTGTCCGCGAATAGGTGCAGAGAACGAGCGATAAGAGCAACCGGCTGATCGCTATGAAAATCAGGTAAGAGACTAGATACTCCACGCCTACGAGAAATGCAGCTGAGATGGCAAGCATCGGGCTTACCAGCATGGTCCACATGGAAAGACGTTGATCGACTAAGCACCACCAGATGAAAAACGGCATGGCGCGAGGGCCAAGTGCAATCGCGCGCTGACCGTTGCGCAACATATTGCCTGACCACCGTCTAAAGTTCTGCACCATCCGCTCCATGCCAGAACCCTCGATCACCTCAATCGTGTATCCAAGCGCGTCTGGAATATAGAGCATATGAGAATTATGCTTGAGCATATAAAACCAAGTACTTTTGTCGTCTCCAGAGAGAAAACGAAACTTCCCCCAAAGCCAATGCTCCAGATGATCTGCTTCCAGCAAACGGATAAACTCTAACTGCTTTAAATGTTTCGCGCGGAAGATAGACATGCGGCCAGTGAGCGTTAGAACCCGTCCAGAAAGTGCATGGGATTGCATGGCAAGTCTACGCTGTGAGAAACGCATCTTAAGCCAATGTTCAATCCATCGAGGACCAATACAGATCACCTCTTCATCAGTCGTACAGGCTTGCAATTCAGGATGCAGCTTAAACATCGGCATGCAACGGCTAATTGCGCCTTCACTTAAAACAAAATCCCCATCCATAAAGACAACAAGATCGTCATCACGCACTGGCTGCCTGCACATGGCGCGAAGAACTAGGCCAATAGCAGCACGTTTGCCAGAAACATTTTGTCGAATGATCCGCAACGTGACATCCACATGAATGGCCTCGCGTTTTAGAAAGTCTGAAATAATATCTTCATCATAACGATCTGACGAACCAAGCCATATTGTGCCTGGTACGCCAGAACTATGAATTTCTTTCACAATAGAGCGCACCACCATTTCAGTGATTTCGCGATGTTCTTTATAAGTTGTCATCATGAAATGAAGATGCCGTGGACGCCAGCCGGATGACCAAATCCGTTGCCCCTCTTCGCGCATCTTTGGGTAGACCAGTCGTCCGTAAATAACAGCGCGTACTGCATGGGTAAGCCACCAGCCGTAACGCCAAACGCCGAGCGCCCCAATGGTGAATGTGATCGCCATGGCCTCTGCATCAAATATCGCATTTGGCACACTCAACAATCCGATCACACAACATGCGAGGTAAAGCGTAATGCCAAACAAAACCCTTGGTGTCCATTTGGCAAAACCTTCTGGCCAAATGGTCGGGTCATCAATTTGCTTTGAGCAATCAAATCGAGGTGTCGTCATGGAAGAGCTTTCCGATGTTCAAGACTTGATTGCCAAGCTGATTGTAAATTGAATTGGTTGAGCGTTTGGGAAAAATAACGATGGCCGGCAAACCTGCATGCACATAATTCTGCTCTTCTTCGGTTAGCTGAATGGTTAGCGAAACCGCAGCAGATTTGCCCTTTTTCTCGTTCCAGACATAGTGCGAAGCCTTGTCATCTATGAAGGCAGAATTGCGATCAATCTTGGAAACGGTTGCTTCTATGTGTCGACCGAGTGCTGGAAGAAATATCTTCGCCTTGTCATACATGCCAACGGTTAAAACCTGCTCTTGGTCAAGAAATGCGGTGACGGTCGGTTGCTCGCGTTTCTCGATGGTAAAGAGCTGCTCATTGCGCAAGACCATCACATCACCCGGTTGCTTTACCGAGATAATTCGCCCGTCAAATGGCGCTTTAATCATCATGCGCGCTTTTTTAACTTCCAATTGCTCCACTTGTTGACCGGCTGCAACAACCATTGCATTAGCCTCTTCAATTTCAAGCGCCAACATATCAAGGTCCGAAACAAACTCTTTATGGTTATAATATCGACGCCCAGAAACCGCATCCATGGCCGTTGCACGTTCTAGATCAAATTCTGCTTCTTTAAGCCGTCCCAAAGTATCAGCTTGTTGACGTCGAATTTCATCGACTTTGCTTTCAGCAACCAACCCTTTTTTGCGTAAAATCAAAAGGCGCTCTAAATGAGAATCCGAGGTTGTTAATGCTTGTTTCGCGGAGGCTACTCGAGCTTCTGCTATTTGTAGATCTGTTTTATTGATAATCTGATAGAGCTTCATACGCTGCTCTTCGATGCGATATTTTTCTTGTACTCTCGTTAGTTTTCGTTTGGCTTGGTCTAGCTCTATGAGTTTTTCATCCATAGTTGCCTCAAACCGTGCATCAAAAATTCTGGCGATGGGTTCACCACGCTGAACCAATATATCTTCCTCCATCAAGATCGGTGTAAGAATGCCATCCATTGGCATTTTTATGGTTGCAAGTGGCGCAGAGACAACGGCAGATGTTACTTCCATACGCATTGTTTTGCTGTAAATGAGAATACCCAAATAGCCAAAAATTGAGATGGCTAAAAACGTATAAAGCGCAGACATAAATATGAGTTTTGTTGGCCAGCGTTTCACAGGCACTTCATTTTTAGGATTTACTTCTGGCTTTGTAGAGATTGGGGTTACCGGCACATCAATTCTACAAATGGTATCTTCCACTGTTGCCATTTGTCCGCGTACGAGGTCATCAATGAAGTGGGTCATAAGATCATTTGCACGAGAACTTAGGTTCTGAAATTCAAAACCAATTGTGCGCTCGCATGCAACTGTTCGTGCTACACGCGCCTTAACATCAAAAGCAATGTCAAACCCTTGGAATGGAAGTTCAAGCACAAGTGCCAGTACATCATTAACGGCAGGCAGTTCGCTCGGAACTTCATCTACACGCAAGCCACCGACACTCCAGTCAGTCGCCATTATTTCCGAGCCGTCAGGCATTTTCACTTTCATAGGCGCGGTGACGCGGTGAAAACGTCTCTGGCAAGGTCTTTCTCTTTCGATGCGCATGGGTGTGCTCCTTTTACTATAAGGAGAGCAATTGGCGTGCCATTCTATTTTCCCATATATTTCATGATGTTAAAAATTATAGGCCTGTAATTTCTTTGCATTTTGCAAAACTGTAATTTCAATTTGCAAAGAATTTTGAGTGATTTTCAATTTGCGAATTTGGAATTTCTTTAAATATTATCGGCCTAACAATATGAAAGATTTGCGTTTTTAAATTCCTATCCACGAACCGAAAGGGAATGGCCTGCTCCTTGCAATTTATGTGGCAACAAACACTATCCACAGGAGCATACAATGACACGCAAACGCATCACCCCCATTATTCTTGCAGGCGGTTCGGGCACCAGACTTTGGCCACTATCTCGCGAGAAAATGCCAAAACAATTTTGCGCAATTCACGGAGAAAATAGCTTATTCCAAAAGACACTTGAACGCGTTTCTAATGAAGAAATATTTGCGCCTGCCATCATTGTTTGTAGCGCATTACATCAATCCATTATCACAACACAACTTGCCGCCACTCAATGTAAAACGCAGGCAATCGTGCTTGAGCCTGAAGGGCGTGACACCGCTGCGGCTATTGCATTGGCGGTGCATCTCGCAGGACATAATGCTGATGACCAATTCCTCGTCATGCCATCTGACCATGAAATAAAGGACATAAAAGGATTTCACATCACACTCAGTCAAGCGCAACCGATCGTCTCCAATTTTGATCGCATCGTTACGCTGGGCGTTACACCTGCTTACCCCGAAACTGGCTTTGGTTACATCCGCGCAGGTCAGGCTCTTGGAAATTCCAACTGTAGTGAACTGATTGAATTTATCGAAAAGCCAGATGAACAAACAGCAGAAATGCTCATTCAGGAAAAGAACATCTTTTGGAATGCAGGCATTTTCTACTTTTCAAATTCAGTCATTCGCACAGAGTTTCTTAGCCATGCTGCTGGTATATTCAATGATATTGGTCGCGCTGTTGCACTTGGCAAATGGCAAGGTACCACATTCCATCCAGACAAAAACGAATTCCTGAAGGTAAATGCATTGTCGATTGATTATGCGGTGATGGAGAAAACGGAATTTGCTGCTGTTGCACCACTCATTTCTGATTGGTCTGACATGGGTTCTTGGAACGCGGTCTGGGATCGGTCTAAAAAAGACACGCAAGAAAATGCCGTGTACGGGCCATGCTATTTGGAAAACACATCCCGCTCGCATATTCAATCAGATGGCCCGGTAGTGGGTGTGAGTGGTCTTGACGACATCATTGTTGTTGCCAATCAAGATGCTGTATTGGTGACGTCGCGCGACAATCCGCAGGGCGTAAAAGCGCTGGTTGAACAAATGAAAGAAGACGAGCAATCTGTTGCCAAAACCCATTCTCGTGAGACACGGCCCTGGGGTAGGTTCGAGAGCATTAATAAGGGCGACACGCATCAGGTGAAACACATCACGGTTAATCCCGGTGGGCAATTGTCACTCCAATATCACTTCCATCGTGCAGAACATTGGATTGTGGTGAAGGGGGTAGCAACTGTTACCGTGGGTGAGGACGTCATGGAACTTGCGCCTTGTCAGCAAGTATTCATCCCACAAGGAGCAACACATCGATTGGAAAATTTTACCGACGAGCCAGTTGAAATCATTGAAGTTCAATACGGCACGTATTTTGGTGAAGATGATATCGTACGTGTTGAAGATATCTACGACCGTCCTGCGACTGAGCTAAAAATGAAAGAGGAAGTGGCGGCCTAAATCCATCCTTCCTTTTTGCGATAGATCGTAGAAGGACTAAGCTGCAGCATTTCGGAAGCCTTCGGAATGCTGTTATTGCATTGGTAAATGGCAGCTTCAATCACTTGTCGTTCTATGTCCGCAAAGTTTTGATTTAGATTGATGGAAAGCGGTATGCCGCCTTCGCCAAAATCTGCAGCCTTGTGTTTGGCCATTGCATGAAGCGTTGCCGTTTGCTCTATGCCTAACATATCTGCGGTGATATATTCTGCATCATTGAGGATCACCACTTTGCGAATGGTGTTTTGAAGTTCGCGAATATTACCCGGCCAAGCATATCGCAAAATTGCGTCCTCGGCATCTTCCGCAAAACCAACGATCGATTTGCCTTCCTCTTCCACCATGTCTGTAAGGAACACGCGCGCGATCTCAAGCGCATCGCCTTCTCGCTCTTTGAGTGGCGGCAGATGTATCGGCAAGACGTGCAGACGATAAAATAAATCTTCGCGAAAACGACCTTCCGCTACTTCCACCATCGGGTCGCGATTGGTTGCGCAGAGAATGCGTACATCGACGCGGGTTTGTTTGTCACTGCCAACCTTCTGCACAATACCTGTTTGAAGGAACCGCAGAAGTTTAGATTGAAGGTTCAAATCCATCTCGCAAATTTCGTCGAGAAATAGCGTTCCGCCATCGGCTGTAATTGCGGCACCAGTACGGTCTGATGTTGCTCCGGTAAAAGCACCTGCCGTATGGCCAAAGATTTCAGACTCTATCAAGTCTTTTGGAATGGCCGCACAATTTAGTGGCACAAAGGCAGAGGATTTACGCGGGCTTGCATCATGGATCGACTGTGCGCAAACTTCCTTGCCCGTTCCGCTTTCACCCGTAATAAAAACGCTAGCTTTCGACTGCGCGATGGAATCAATCATCCGGTAAACTGCAATCATCGGTAGGCTTGAACCGGTAAATCCATGTTTTGATTTCCGCGAAGAACGCTTCTTGATTTCTTTCACGGTGCTTTGGATAACTTCACGCTCAAGCGCATTGCGTACCGTTGTAATGAGGCGCTCTTCCGCAGCTGGTTTGATAAGGAAATCATAAGCCCCCAAACGCATAGCATCTACCGCAACATTAATAGAGCCGCTCGCTGTAACGATAACAAAGGTGATGTCCAGCCCTTCTTCTTTTGCGAGCTTTATAACTTCCTGCCCCTTCATGTCAGGCAAGTCTAAATCTAACAGAACAGCTTTGAACTTACCGGTGCGAAGCTTCTCCATGCCTTCACCACCAGTGCCAACAATCTCTGCGCTGAGGCCAGACTTCTTGAGCCATTTCTGAAACACCAGCGCCATGGAGGCTGTGTCCTCAATGATAAGAATATTTGCGTCCGTCATATCACTTCAATCCTATTCCACACTTGCTGCTTGTTTCTGGAGATATTGCGCTTCAATATCCTTACTTACGTCGATAATCTGTTTTGCTTGTTTGATGAGTTTCGCAGCGTCTTTATACAAATGATCGTGGTCCGGACCTCGGCATGTCTGATTTACCTCGCCTGCGAGGCGCGCTAATTCTCGAGCGCCAAACATGCCAGAAACGCCGTGCAACCCGTGAGAAGCGCTTTCAAGCTTTTCTACATCACGAGATACCATCCCATCATCTGCAATTTCTAAGTAGCGTTTCACATCCTTACCAAACTCACGGAATATCGCTTTGATTGCTTCTGAATCCATATCTTCAAGCACAATGTTCAAAACTGAAATATCGAAAACAAAATCATTTTCTGGTTCGATTTTATCTGCCTTGATGGCAAGTGTTTGAGCATCGCCAATATGTTGAAGCATGACATCCGCAAGCTCCTCTTTGCTGAAAGGTTTTGGCAGGAAACCGTCCATCCCTGAACTCAACGCTTGCGCTTCATCTTCCTTACTTGCATAGGCAGTCAGCGCGATAATCGGGCAAGTGCATATTTTATGTTCCTTGATTGCAGCGGTCGCCTCATAGCCATTTACCTCTGGCATGGAAATATCCATGAGGATGAGGTAGAAGTCGTCCGCTTCAGCTTTCTCAATTGCCTCGGCGCCATTATTTGCAAGTTCGACAACACACCCGAATTTCTTGAGGTAACGTGAAGTCACCAATTGGTTTGTCTTGTTGTCATCTGCCACCAGAACTTTTAACCCTGCGAGGTTAGTAACCCGATTGAAATCAACCTGCTTAGATGAGGTCTCAGAGACTTGCGGTTTGGCCGCTTCTAAACTGAGCGTAAACCAGAAACGTGAACCACGTCCGATCTCGCTTTCAAAACCTATCTCGCCACGCATATTCTCTACGAGTGCTTTTGAAATTGCTAGACCAAGACCAGTTCCACCAAACTTCTCAGAATAGCTCGCGTCTAACGTGGAGAATTCAACGAACACATCTTTATGCTTGTCTTGGTCAATGCCGATGCCAGTGTCTTTGACTGCAAATGTGATTTGGTCTTCTTTTCCGTGTTGTACTTTGATTGCTACGTAACCAGACTCTGTGAACTTAATTGCGTTCCAAGATAGGTTCAGCAAAATTTGACGAATCCGCGTCGCGTCCCCAATCAAAAATTTAGAAATGCCGTCATCAATTTCATAGGTCAGTTTCAATTGCTTCTCATCTGCAAGCGGTTGGAGGAGGTTTGATACAGCAACAACCAGTTCATGTAGATTAAATGGTTTTTCCTCGATCTCAAATTTACCAGCTTCTAGTTTTGAAAAATCCAATAAATCGTTGATGATTTTTAAAAGCGATTGCCCGGACTCTGTTGCGGTCTCAAGTAATTGTCGTTGGTCTTCATCAAGTTTAGTGTCATTGAGCAAGCCATGAATGCCGAGAACACCATTCAGCGGTGTTCGAATTTCATGGCTCATCATTGCAAGGAAACTTGTCTTCGCGCGCGTTGCTAACTCTGCTTCATTCTTTGCATTGATGAGTTCAGATTCAGAATTTTTCCGTTCCGTAATATCGCGGGCATAGCCTAAGAACAGTTTGCCGCTTGCACCTTCAATCTCGCGAATGGCAAGCTCAATCTGTAAAGTGTCACCGTTTGCGTGAAGTGCTTCAATTTCTATGCGATTATCAAGAACCGGACCTTCGCCTGTTTTTAGATAATGAGCCATGCCGTTTTCGTGTGCTTCGCGGTAGCGCAATGGTATGATTACATCGCTTAGTTTTCGCCCAGAAACATCTTCAAAGGTGAAGCCAAATGTTTCTTCTGCTGCCGGATTAAACTGAACAATTCTACCTTCTTGATTGATAATGATAATCGCATCCATCGCCGCATTCATGGCATTTTCAAATTGTCGTTTGACGCGCTGTTCATTGGCAAGTGCTTGCGCCTTTTCAGATGCATCCCGAATGAAGCCTGCAAAACAGGTTTTGCCCGATGCATTAAATTCGGAGATGGAGAGTTCAATATCAAACTCGCGCCCGTCCTTTTTCATGCCCTTAGATGCAAAACTGTGGCCAATTAGATGGCTCTTTTTCGTCTTGAGATAATTTTGGACCTCCTCACGAAGCAGATCCGCATTCATATTGGACATCAGTTGAACAACATTTTTCCCAACCAACTCATCTTGCTCATATTCAAAAAGCATTTCTATCGCTGGGTTCAGTCGCTCAATATTTCCTTCCTGGTCAACAATCACAACGCCATCCACGGATGAGCTCAATAATTCTTCAAAGATAAGGATGTTTTCTTCCGCGCGTTTATTGGCAAGCGCTAAATCTTCCACATGGGCAGTCTTTGTTACAAACAAACGAGCGTTTCGTGCATGAAGCGCTAATACAAACATCACTGCAGCATATCCTGCAGCCAGTTCCAAGACCGCACCTATCAGCAATTTATCTGAGGCAATGAACTCCGTGTAAGATGTGGTTATCTGTGCATCATTCAGCAGAGCTGCAGTAAGAATACCAAACCACCCAACGAGCACCGTAATGCCGGCTACGATAATTGCCATTGGGTCAGACCGCATCACACGCGCCGCAGAATATAGAACTAGAAAAATGACCGTAGGT
>CAZXZQ010000098.1:0-8888 GCA_964645215.1 uncultured Rhizobiaceae bacterium
CTCATCATTGTCATGGCGGTAATGAACGGTTTCCGTGCGGAGCTTCTTGATAAAATACTTGGCCTCAATGGTCATATGATTGTCCAACCGCTTGATGGTCCGCTAACTGACTATGACGCGCTTGCGAAACGGTTTGAAACAGTAGATGGGGTCAGGCTTGCTGTTCCGCTTGTTGAGGGGCAGGTGCTCGTCTCTGCAGGCAATATTACTGGTGGTGGCGCATTGGTGCGCGGTTTGACGCGTGAAAGCCTCGATAATATTTTTGCTGGCATTAAGGGCCTTGCTAATCCGCTCTCAGCAGGTTCCTTGGAAGGTTATGACGAGCAAGAAGGCGTTGTAGTGGGTATTCATCTAGCCAACAGCCTTGGATTGCGGGTAGGGGATGATATTACGCTTATCTCACCAGATGGTGACGTAACAGCTTTTGGCACGACACCACGCGTGAAGGCCTATACCGTTCTCGCGACTTTCCAGATTGGAATGTCGGAATATGACTCGTCCTTTATCTTTATGCCTTTGGAAGAGTCCCAGCTTTATTTTAATTCTGAAGGCAAGGTGAGTGTCGTTGAACTCTACGTTGATAATCCGGAACGCGTTGATGAAATGCGAATCCCTGTTGAAGAAGCTTCTCAACGCCTGATTAGTTTGAGCGATTGGGAAGACCGCAATTTCTCTCTTATCCGCGCACTCGCAGTAGAGCGCAATGTGATGTTTATGATCCTAACGCTCATCATCCTTGTGGCAGCCTTTAACATCATCTCCGGTCTCATTATGCTGGTTAAAGACAAGGCCCATGATATCGCGATTTTACGTACCATGGGTGCTACGCGAAATTCGATCATGCGGGTATTTATGATTACCGGTTCAGCCATTGGCATTGTCGGTACGATTGTAGGCTTCATATTGGGGGTCTTGGTTTGTTTCTACATCAAAGAAATTCAGTGGTTCATCTCCTATATTTCAGGTGTTGATGTTTGGGATCCGACAGTCCGGTTTTTAACGGATATTCCTGCTAAAATGGATGCCGGTGAAACACTAACGATCCTGTTCATGGCATTGGTGCTTTCATTTTTAGCAACCGTATTTCCTGCGTGGCGTGCAGCTAAGCTCGATCCTGTTGAGGCACTGCGTTATGAGTAGCCCAATTCTTGATATTCAGTCGCTTGAGCGCACCTATGGCAAAGGTGAACATGCACTCACTGTACTCAAAGACGCGAATTTACAAATTAATTCAGGAGAAATGGTGGCACTTGTTGCACCTTCCGGCACAGGTAAATCGACACTCCTGCATTCTGCAGGTCTCTTAGAGCGGCCAGATCAGGGGGAAGTTTTAATCAATGGAACACCGACCCGCACATTAGAAGATCGCAAACGCACCAAAATCCGCCGTGTTGATATTGGCTTTGTCTATCAGTTTCATCATTTATTGCCGGAATTTTCTGCCAAGGAAAATATTATGGTGCCGCAAATGGTGAAGGGGATCAGCAAAGATAACGCGTCAGATCGCGCTATGGAACTGCTAGATTATATGCGCATTTCTCCAAGAGCAGAGCACCGTCCTTCTGAACTTTCAGGCGGGGAGCAACAGCGGGTGGCAATTGCACGTTCTGTGGCAAATGCACCATCTTTGCTATTAGCTGATGAACCAACCGGTAACTTGGACCCGGAAACATCTGCACATGTATTCGCGACACTGATGACACTGGTCAAAGAAACAGGGTTAGCTGCGCTTATTGCTACGCATAATCATGAATTAGCAAGAAAAATGGACCGTTCCGTTACCCTAAAAGACGGTCAAGTTATTGATTTAAAACTGTAATAAAATATTTGTTCTTATTTATTGACATGTAGGAACAAATATGGAACATTATGAGAACAAACAATAACAAAGATTGCTAGGGTGTTCTCATGTATGTTTCTATTCGCGATATTGCTTCACTTGCCACGATTATGGTTTTCATGACTGCTTTATTCACATGGAGTGAAATTCTCAATACCGTTGCTTAAAAGCATCCTTCTGTTTTCAGTGTATGGTTTCGAGTTTTACTTGAACGCATTTAAATTGTCTCTCACAATGACGTCCTGCCGGTATAATCTGGCAAGGGAATCGTTATTAAGAGACATATGGAATGGCTTCAAAAACCAATGCACTGCATAAGGCTTTATCTGAAACTGGCTCGACCATAACAGATGCGCCTCGGCCATGTGAATTTGTCCACTTAAATGTCCATTCAGCCTTCTCATTGCTAGAAGGGGCATTGCCGATAAAGAATATTATTGATCTCGCCATTGCTGATCATCAGCCCGCAATTGCAATTACGGATCGTAATAACTTGTTCGGCGCGTTAGAATTTTCTGAAAAAGCATCTAAAGCAGGGCTTCAACCCATTATGGCGGCTAAGCTTGCTGTTGCTTTTGAAGATGGTGCTGATCATACAGCAAAAAATGCAATCGCAAGCCACCCTTTTATGGTGCTGATTGCCATGTCGCGCGAAGGCTTTGCTAATCTCACCAAACTCATCAGTGCCTCCCACATCGACGCTGGTGAGCGAGACTTGCCTCATGTGTCTTTGGAGAAACTTAAAACGTATCATCAGGACCTTATTTGTCTCACAGGATCAAGTGAGGGGCCTATTAATCAACTTATTGAAGATGGTCGCAAGCCTGACGCAGAAAATCGCTTAAAAGAGCTAAAGTCGATTTTTGGGGATCGGCTCTATATCGAGCTTCAACGTCACGGTAATAAATCTCGCGGAATAGAAAAAGAGCTTATTTCACTTGCCTATGCGCTTGAAGTTCCTTTGGTTGCAACCAATCAACCGCTATACCCCAAACGAGATGACTTTGCCGCTCATGATGCGCTTACCTGTATTGCGGAAGGGGTCGTTGTTGAAGCTGATAACCGCAAACGTTTAACTGAAGAGCATTATTTCAAAAGCCAGTCAGAAATGAAACTCCTCTTCAGGGATGTTCCAGAGGCCATTGAAAATACTGTAGAAATTGCGAAAAGATGCGCGTTTAGGGTCGAAACATGCGATCCTATTTTGCCACGTTTCACGGATGATACTGGCGAAGCGTCACAAGAAGACGCTATTCTGGCTGAATATAAGGAACTGGAAAAACAGTCCTTAGCTGGCCTTGAAGATCGTCTTTCAAAATATCCGCTGGCAGAAGGCTATACACGCAAAGACTATGATGATCGCTTGGAGTTTGAATTAAGCATCATCAAGCAAATGGGGTTCCCGGGTTATTTCCTGATTGTGGCTGACTTCATCATATGGGCAAAAGAGCAGGGCATTCCGGTTGGTCCGGGCCGTGGTTCAGGTGCGGGCTCGTTGGTTGCTTGGTCGCTGACCATTACAGACATTGACCCGATGCAGTTCTCACTGCTCTTCGAACGATTTCTTAATCCTGAACGCGTATCGATGCCTGACTTTGATATTGATTTCTGTCAGGAACGCCGCGAAGAAGTCATTCGTTACGTTCAACAAAAATATGGTTCTGAGCAAGTAGCGCAAATTATTACCTTCGGAACGCTGCAGGCGCGTGCTGTATTGCGTGATGTTGGTCGTGTCCTGCAAATGCCATACGGCCAGGTTGATCGTATTTGTAAAATGGTGCCGAATAATCCGGCTGATCCGACTACATTGGTTGAAGCGATTGACGGCGAACCTCGATTGCAGGAAGCTGCCCGCGAAGAAGAAATTGTCTCTCACCTTTTTGATATTTCAAAGCGCTTAGAAGGTCTTTACCGTCACGCTTCCACCCACGCAGCGGGCATTGTGATTGGTGACCGAAAGCTTGATGAGCTTGTCCCGCTATACCGCGATCCGCGCTCTGACATGCCGGTAACCCAATACAACATGAAATGGGTTGAGCAAGCAGGCCTCGTAAAGTTTGATTTTCTGGGGCTAAAAACACTGACAGTGCTTGAGAAAGCAGTTGAATTTATTGCGCAGCGCGGCATCGAAATTGACCTGGGTCACATTCCCATTGATGACGAAAAAACCTTTGAAATGCTCACGCGCGGCGAAACAATTGGTGTTTTCCAGCTTGAAAGTCAGGGCATGCGCAAAGCCCTAATTGGTATGCGTCCCGACTGTTTTGAGGACATTATCGCGCTTGTTGCGCTCTATCGCCCGGGCCCGATGGATAATATTCCAACCTATAACGCTCGCAAGCATGGTGAAGAAGAGCCGGATTATTATCACGAGAAAATTGAATCTGTTCTTAAAGAAACGCATGGCGTGATCATCTATCAGGAGCAGGTTATGCAAATTGCGCAGATCCTCTCCGGTTACTCATTGGGTGAAGCGGATATGCTGCGTCGTGCTATGGGCAAAAAGATTGCGTCAGAAATGGAGGCGCAACGAACGCGCTTCAATGAAGGTGCGGTAGAGCGTGGATTGAAGCAGGCCGAATCCAACTACATTTTTGATATGCTCGCGAAATTCGCAAATTACGGCTTTAATAAATCACATGCGGCTGCCTATGCGCTGATCTCCTATCAAACAGCCTATCTGAAAGCGTCTTACGCCGTAGAGTTTCTGGCGGCCTCCATGCAGTATGATTTAGGCAATACAGATAAACTCAGCGTATTTTATCAAGATGCCCAAGAGTTAGACATAGAAGTTGTGCCACCATCCATTCAAACATCAGGTGTTGGCTTTGAAGTGAGTGACGGTAAAATTTTATACGCACTTGCTGCTATCAAAGGTGTGGGCGAGGGAGCCGTTCAGCAAATTGTATCTGAGCGAAAAGAAAATGGTCCTTATAAAACGCTTGAAGATTTCTTCACGCGTTTAGACATTCGCCAAGTTAATAAGCGCACCTTAGAAAATCTTATCAGTGCTGGCGCGCTTGATTGTTTCCAATACCCACGCGAGAAAATGCTTGCAGGCCTTGAGCGCCTTGTGGCGCATGCAAGCCGCACAGCGCAAGATCGTGAAAGCGGTCAGAACGATATGTTTGGCGCAGCAAGTGGTGAAGAACAACGCATTGAATTACCTCACGTAGAGAGTTGGGACTCTGCCGAGAAACTTAATCGCGAATTCAGCGCCATTGGGTTTTATATCAGCGCTCATCCATTGGATGACTATAAACAGGTGCTCGAGAAAATGCGGGTTCAGTCTTATAAGGACTTTGAAACCTCAGTTAAAAACGGCGCAACGGCGGGGCGTTTGGCTGGAACGATTACCGCAAAACAAGAACGTAAAACGCGCCAAGGCAAGGCAATGGGCATCATTATGATTTCTGATCCTTCCGGCCAATATGAAGCGGTGATTTTTGAAGAGGGGCTCAACCAATATCGCGACCAGCTTCAAGCAGGTGAATCTGTTATCATTTTGGCTGGCGCTGATATTCGTGATGAACAGGTTTCCGTGAGGATACAAAGCGTTGAGCCGCTTGAAAAAGCGGCCAACCGCGAACAACGTGACATGACGATTTTCTTACGAGATCAGTCGCCAGTTAACATGCTTGCACCATTGTTAGATAAGCGTGGGCAGGGGCGCGTCTCTTTTGTCATTATACAAGGCAATGGCGAGCGGGAAATTGAGGTGCAATTAAAAGAACGTTTTGCCGTGACGCCAAAAATCCAATCGGCTCTTAAAGCAATTCCAGGCGTTGAGGATGTGGTGATTAATTAGGCGTAATACTAAAACGTTAGCCATTATGCTTGACCCTCACAAAAATTCGGATAAATTTTCATTACCTTGGAGGGGGAAATCATGACTGCAAAATTCAACAATGACGTAATCGTAGCTGGCACATTTGATACAAAAGCCAATGAGCTTAACTTTATGAAAGATAGACTCACGGCGCAGGGCATATCTGTGAAGACCGTTGATCTTTCAACGACAGGCGGAGAATCTTCAGCTGACATTACGCCAAATGATATTGCAAATTTCCATCCCGATGGAGCGAATGCAATTTTCACTGGTGAACGCGGCACAGCCGTTGCTGGCATGACACAAGCATTCGCCAATTGGGCTGCAAGCGCGCAAGGTATAGGTGGCATGATTTCTGCAGGCGGTTCAGGCGGCACGGCGCTTTCATGCCCTGCTATGCGGGCGCTTCCTGTTGGTGTGCCTAAAGTGATGGTTTCAACCGTGGCCTCTGGAGAAGTGGGGCAATATGTAGGCCCCTCAGACATCATGATGATGTACTCGGTAACTGATGTACAGGGCATAAACCGCATCAGTGCGAAAGTGCTCGCCAATGGTGCTGATGCACTTGCAGGCGCCGTTAAGTTTGGAGCAGAAAATCCACCGGAAGTACCTGCAGAAAAACCTGCACTCGGCCTTACTATGTTCGGCGTAACGACACCTGCTGTGCAGCAAATTGTAGCTGAACTTGAAAACGAACTCGAATGTCTTGTTTTCCACGCAACCGGCGTGGGTGGAAAATCCATGGAAAAATTGATCGACAGCGGCATGATTGGTGCTGCAATTGATCTGACCACCACAGAAGTTTGTGACTTTATGATGGGGGGCGTATTCGCAGCAGATGAAGATCGGTTTGGATCTGTCATTCGATCTAAAATTCCTTACGTAGGTTCTGTAGGCGCGCTTGATATGGTCAATTTTGGAGCACCTGAAACCGTGCCTGAAAAATGGGATGGGCGCTTGTTCTATGAACATAATCCGCAGGTAACACTCATGCGCACAACGCCAGAAGAAAACACCAAAATGGGTGAGTGGATTGCTTCTCGTCTTAATGAGATGGAAGGCCCGGTTCGCTTTCTTCTACCGCTCGGTGGTGTTTCCATGCTTGATGCGCCAGATATGGCATTTCATTCGCAAGAAGCACGTGATGCACTTTATGATGCAATCCGTTCAAACTTCAAAGAAACAGAAAATCGTAAGCTCATCGAGTCTGATCATCACATCAATGATCCGGAATTTTCTGCCTTGGCTGTTAACGCGCTTCGTGAGATTTCGTGAAGATAAAAAACTGAAACGTGAATTGAGTTGTGTTTAACGTGCATAGGTAGAGTGCTTAGCTAATACCCATAATAGCTAAGGATATTTCAATGACCATTTATAACACATTTTATAACACATCAAAATTCACGGCTCTTGTTTTGGCTGGTGCTATGGCAACATCGACACTTGCCCATGCTCAAAGTATTGATTGGCGTAAAGACATTGTTGTCAATAAAACATCTAAGAAGCAGAACAGAATAACCAAAGGTAATTTTGACTTTCCCGGCCTATATAAATCTAATCAACAAATTCAAAGCTTTTCGGACATAAATTGCAGAAGTAGGTCTGCAAGAGACCGCCGCGCAGGCACTTCGCCGATCATTGAGAATGAATGAGATAAAAGGCCCTTTATTGTTTTCCAAAACGATGCTTTCAAAGGGGATGGTTTCTCCGGCCCGCAATAATAAGTTTTAGCTTCGACATTCTGCTCGCGTCTGTTCTGAGGCTTGCGTTTTAGCTTATCGCCAAAGCATTGCCATGTTCGGAGGGGATTCTTGTTCCAAGTAAAGCCCCCAACTCTCCGTCATTCTTAGATAGAGTTGAGCTTTTCGATGACATGCAACCGTTCGTTAGATGGATGGCATTACATAGCCCTTGGCGTAAGTAGCATGAATTTGCGCTAGTGCATCTTCTTTGGGAATGTCATTGGAATAGCGGTTAGGATAAACAATCGATAGATCATATGGCGGCGCTCCCTTATCCATCCAATTTGCCAAAAATTCCGCTGATCCTCCGCCTGTGCCAATTCCGATATTAAAGCCGCTCGCGAGCCAAAGACCTGGATGCGTTTCAACTGGCCCAATCAATGGCAGTGCATCTGGGGTATATGCGAGGGGGCCATTATTTGCTGTTTTAATACCAGCATCGCCAAACGCGGGTATGCGCTCAATCACTTTCAACAAATGCGTTTCGAGGCGTTCGATATCAGGAACAAGCAGTTCTTCTTTAAAATCTTCAGGAATGCCGTCTGTAGCCCAAAACTGTGGATCAGACTCATATACGCCGCACAAAAAACCATCTCGTTCTTGCCTAGTATTTGAAGGTGCATATGGATCGCGCACAGCAGGAAGTTCAAAATCAAGATTGTTTAGTTCAGGCACTGTACCGGTTATAACTTCATGATGCTGAACCGGATATATTGGCAAGTTTAATCCAAGTAGCTCAAGCATCTCACGTGCCCAGAAGCTAGTTGCAATGACCACATGTTCTGCTTCGTAATTGGTTTCGTCAGTTGCAACTTTCCACTTATCATCCACCTGCTGAACAGATCTTACTGGTGTTTGAGTTTTTATCTCTGCACCTCGCAATTTAGCAGCTTTTGCCAGGGCATATGTTGAACTTGAAGGGTCAACATGCCCATCACCGGGTGTGTGTGCCGCGCCATATACACCATCGACATTAAGCAGCGGATGAAGCTCCTTAATCTCGTCAGGCCCAACAATTTTATATTCAGCATCAAGATTGTCATAAAGCGGTATTAGACTCTTATAGGCTTCTAGCTCTTCTTCAGAGTTTGCTAGTCGAAGGCTGCCTGTTTGGTGAAAATCGATTTCCTGACCACTTTCTTCCGAGGCGGCCATATAGGTTTTGATCGAATTTACATAAAGGTCAGTGATCGCAGTGTAATGGCCGAAGAATGTAACATTGCCTGCGGCGTGCCATGTTGAGCCTGATGTAAGGTTGCGACGTTCCAAAAGCACAACGTCTTTCCACCCCATACGGGTGAGCCAGTAGAGAACGCTGGCACCAACAATACCTCCGCCGACTACAATAGCTTTTACTTTTTCAGACATTCATACCCTCAAGAAGAATATTGTAGATTGGGTTTAATATATAGCAATTATCAATTTTGGAAAAACCTTCTTAATTTACAGGCTCAGTTTGCTAGTTGCTCGTCAAAAC
>CAZXZQ010000099.1:0-8859 GCA_964645215.1 uncultured Rhizobiaceae bacterium
CCTGCCGCCAGCGTTCGTCCTGAGCCAGGATCAAACTCTCAAGTTTGATATGAGAAATTGATTGGCTTTTTTTAAATCATCGCGGAAAAGCGACGACCTGGTCACGCATATATTTGCATATATCTTTTGTTGATCATGGGTATGACCAACGAAATTGACGAGAACATTTTTTTAAACACACCATTTTCCAAACCTAAGTTTGGTCCATAGTTATTAAGTAACATTCTCGAAAAACGTGACTTGCCAAAGTCTCTTTAAGCTCCGTTGCTGAAAAGGATATCAAACAACGTGCCGTAGCAGACTAACGCCAACCACGTTTCTCTTTCTTTAAGTATTCAATTGTCAAAGAACTGAAACAATTTTCATCATTTCATAACAGACAAGTCAAATTGATTCGACCGATCTATTAGTCGAAACATGCACTAATGTGCCAGTTTCTGGGATAACAAGAGAGCGAAGTAATTCGCCGCCAAGCGGCCCGCCGCTCTCGTTGTTGGGGTATATAGTCTGGTAACCCTTCAACTGTCAACAGGGTTTCTAAAAAAATGTGCGTTTTTTTCATTTTATTTTCCTGCGCCTTAAATGTTTTTTTAACCAAGCCCCTGTTTTGGCCAAAAAGCACTATATATTTTAAATATTAGCCTAGTTTAGTCTATTTTCAGCTTATAAAATTTTTGTCAGAAATTTCCAATTTTAGCCGTAATAAGTTGCAAGAAATATGTTCTTGTATAAAACCAGCCTATAATTCTTTTCAGCAAGCATGAAGAAAGTGAATTAAGTTGAACACAGAGGCACAATTTCTTGGAGAACTTTCTCCAATGACGCTTCGCCGCAAGGGTCGCATGCCTGAAAGGCGTCAAGTCAGCAAGCGCTGGCTTATAAGTTCTGTTCTTGTTGGCATGTCTTCATTCTTTCTGATGGGGGGGGCTTTATATGCAGCCCTAGAAGGAAGACAAAAGCTAACTGCCCCAGCAACGAGCTTTAACAGATCAGCCCAAACAGGAAGTTCAATCGAACAGGCTTTGCGCGGAAATCACCCGGGCTTGCAGCTAAATGTGAAAACTGAGCAAAGCAACGTAATGATGGTTTCTACGATTTCCGGCAGCGGAGATACGCAAGTTGTCAAACAAAGACCCTTTATGATTGTTAAAGCACCTTTGGCTTTGGCTAGCAGCGCTGCTGAAAAATACCCTGCCTTTAATGCTCTGCGCGTATTTTCAGAATCTGGCGATGAAAAGACAATCGCAAAAGTCACTGACTTTATGTATGGCGCCAATGTAGATGGCGAACTCAAGCTATCCGTTACTGATTTTCCTTACGCAAGCGTAAATGGCAAGATTAAGCAAAGCCAACGCGATATAGAAATTCAAAAGCAAGTGGCTATGCTTTACGCAGAACTAGGCCCTATCACGGATGTTTTCTACGAAAACCTCTCCGCCTTTGATGGAGATCGCTATACCAATGTAAGTCAAGGCTCTGGCATTGACGGTGTCGTTATTACCGCAGAAAATGTTTCTGTTCTCAATAGAACAATTCCGGATGAATATGATGGCGTTCGCTATCAAGATCGTCTCATTGAGATTAGAGCCAATGCGGGCATTGCTCAAATCATGGAACTTGAAGGCCTAACCCCAAAAGAGGCCTTAGAGGTAGAAACGGTATTAGAGAGCGATCTCGGCAGTAAAACACTTAAAAAAGGCGATCGCTTACAAACATATTTCAGAAACCAAACGGATAGTTTCGGCAACGTCGTAAAAGCACTCTCCAAACTAAGCCTGTTTAGAGGAAGCGCTCATATTGTGAGCGTTGGCCGTAATGATGCAGATAAACTTGTATATGCGGTAAAACCTGAAACCCCTGAAGAAGTTGAAGATGCTGAAGATAACTTGCCGCTTGTTGCTGCAAAAAGCTTGCCTTCTGCTTATGATGGCATTTATCGTTCTGCACTGTATGAAGGTCTCACGAAAGATCTTGCCGCTTATCTAATCAAAATCTTCGCATTTGATGTTGATTTCAAAAGTCGGGTAGATTTCGCAGATGAACTCGAAGTGTTCTTATCACTGGAAGACGGTGAGAAGATTGCAACTGAAGAATCTGAAATTCTTTATGCCTCAATCAAACTGGGCGATACGACGCGCAAATATTATCGCTTCCTTGATGAAAAAACAGGCCTTGTTGAATATTATGATGCAAAGGGCAAAAGCTCGAAAAAATTCCTTTTAAGAAAGCCGGTTCCCAACGGCAAATTCCGATCACCTTACGGCATGAGGCGCCACCCTATTTCTGGGCGCTTAAAACTGCATGGTGGCGTTGATTGGTCAGCGCCGCGTGGCACGCCTATTCTAGCTTCAGGCAATGGCGTGGTTCAAAAAGTTGGATGGCGCGGCGGCAATGGGCGTTTCACTTCAATCAAACATGCAAATGGATATGAATCCAGCTACTCTCACCAAACTGCTTATGCAAAAGGCATTCGCCCAGGCGCCAGAGTACGTCAGGGGCAGGTTATTGGTTATGTGGGTTCAACCGGATATTCAACCGGCCCGCACTTGCATTACGAGGTGAAAGTAAACGGCAAACGCGTGAACCCTATGCGCATCAGATTACCAAAGGGACGCGTTCTTAAAGATACAGAACTAAAATCTTTTGAAGCAGAAAGAGATCGCATTGACGCGCTTATTGCCGAGAGTAGAGAAACCACACTTGCGTCGAACTAATTTAGCCCTGGTTTAAACCAAGTTCTTTTTGCCGCTTCTTGGTCAGGTTAAGTGAAGCAAGCCGATGTGACTCTTTCAAATAAAGTTTTAAATCATCATCACCAAACGCACCATCTTCAAACATCTGTATCCACTTCATACCACGAGACGCTAAATAAGGTGCAGGACGCAAGCCTGCTTGCTCTTTCAAAATATCATAGCTTTGCGGCGAACACTTAAATGTAAAAGCTGATGTGTGATTGTCGGACCAACCACTCACCGCAAATACTTTTGTATCCACCTTCCAAACATGCGCCCCACCCCACTGGATCACTTTGTGAGTTTCCGGGAGAGTGGCACAAAATGCGTTATATTCATCCAAACTTATCAAGCCGCATCCTTTTCATTGTCATTATCTGGCGTAGGGTTTTGCTCGCCCATCACACCTTCTACTAACAAACGATCTGTACTGGCACTTACCTTAACATGCATTCCATCAACAACATCACCAGCAAGGATTTTCTCTGCGAGTAAATCTTGAAGTTCTGACTGGATCACACGCTTTAATGGCCGCGCACCGTATGCAGGTTCATATCCGCGATCACCAAGCCATGTGATTGCTGTTTTATCGACCTCAAGCACAATACGGCGTTCCGTTAATAACTTATCCAAATAGCGTAATTGAATTTCAACAATGCCCGCCATGTCAGATTTTTTCAAACGCTCAAACAAAATAATTTCATCTATACGGTTCAAAAACTCTGGTCTGAAAGATGCGCGCACAACGTCCATTACTTGTGTCTCGACAGTACTCACATCACCCTTGTCACCAAGGCTTACCAAATATTCAGCACCCATGTTGGATGTCATCACAATCATGGTGTTGGAAAAATCAACTGTGCGGCCCTGACCATCGGTCAAACGGCCATCATCAAGAACCTGCAGAAGCACGTTAAACACATCAGGATGCGCTTTTTCTATCTCATCAAAGAGCACAACTTGATACGGCCTGCGGCGTACGCTTTCGGTTAAAGCACCACCTTCATCATAGCCAACATAACCCGGAGGCGCGCCAATTAATCTCGCAACAGAATGCTTCTCCATATACTCAGACATATCGATACGCAGCATGGCGCTTGCGTCATCAAACAAGAAATCTGCCAGCGCTTTTGTAAGTTCTGTCTTACCAACACCTGTTGGCCCTAAGAACATAAACGAGCCAATTGGACGTGATGGATCTTGCAAGCCCGCTCTTGCACGGCGCACAGCCTTTGAAACAGCCTGAACCGCTCTACCCTGCCCGACCACTTGTTTAGCAAGTTCATCTTCCATACGCAGAAGCTTGTCGCGCTCGCCTTCGAGCATTTTATCAACCGGAACACCGGTCCAGCGTGAGACCACTTGTGCGATGTGGTCTGGATTGACGGTCTCTTCTACCATTGATGCGTTTTCACTGACATCTTCCGCATCTTCAATTGCACCGATCTGTCTCTCAAGCTCTGGAATAGTACCATAAGCAAGTTCACCCGCCCGGCCGAGATTGCCTTCACGTTGTGCCTGTTCAAGTTCAGTACGCGCTTGCTCCAAATGTTCCTTGAGATTTTGCGCGCCAGAAAGACGGTTTTTTTCAGCTTCCCAACGAGTGGTTAAACTATCAGCCTTTTCTTGAAGGCCGGCGAGTTCAGCTTCCAGACTCTTAAGGCGCTCGATAGAACCTTTATCTGTTTCTTTTTGAAGCGCTTCACGCTCAATCTTCAGCTGGATTAAACGGCGATCAATTTCATCCAATTCTTCCGGCTTTGAATCAACTTGCATGCGCAAGCGCGAAGCAGCCTCGTCCATCAGATCAATTGCTTTATCCGGCAAAAAGCGGTCCGTAATATATCGATTGGAGAGATTAGCAGCAGAGACAAGTGCGGAATCACTGATCCTAATGCCGTGATGCACTTCGTATTTTTCTTTTATGCCACGCAGAATTGAAATCGTATCAGCAACATCCGGTTCAGAAATAAACACTGGCTGAAACCGACGCGCAAGTGCTGCGTCTTTTTCGACATTCTTGCGATATTCTTCAAGTGTGGTGGCGCCAACACAATGCAGTTCACCGCGCGCTAATGCAGGCTTTAGAAGATTGGATGCATCCATCGCGCCTTCGCTTTTACCAGCACCAACAAGCGTATGCATTTCATCGATGAAAAGAACAATTTTGCCATTGGCAGATTGAATTTCAGTCAATACTGCTTTGAGGCGCTCTTCAAATTCGCCACGATATTTCGCACCCGCAATCAAAGCCCCTAGATCGAGCGACATTAATTGCTTGTCTTTCAAACTCTCCGGTACATCACCATTGATAATTCGAAGCGCCAAGCCTTCCGCAATAGCCGTCTTACCCACACCGGGTTCACCAATGAGAACCGGATTATTTTTCGTTCGACGTGACAAAACTTGAATGGAGCGTCTAATTTCTTCATCACGTCCAATAACAGGGTCAAGCTTGCCATCTCGTGCATCAGCGGTCAGATCGCGTGCAAATTTTTTCAAGGCGTCATAGGCGGATTCCGCGCTTGCTGAATCGGCTGTTCGCCCTTTACGAATTTCATCTATCGCCTTGTTTAATGACTTTGCATCAACACCACTTGACGTTAGTAGCTTTCCTGTAGGCGATTTTTTGTCAATCGCCATCGCAAGCAACATGCGCTCCACCGTTACAAAACTATCACCTGATTTATCAGCAAGTTTTTTTGCTTGATCAAAAAGCTTCACCATATCCGGGGAAAGATATAATTGACCTGATCCGCCAGACACGGCTGGCAAATTTTGCAATGATTTTTCTACGGTAGATTTTATCGATTTCGCATCACCGCCAGCTTTTTCAATAAGGCCGGAGCATAAGCCTTCATTGTCATCTAGCAGAACTTTTAAAAGGTGTTCAGGCACCAATTGCTGATGACTTGAAGAGATAGCGCCCGTTTGGGCAGACTGGATAAAACCCTTCATCCGGTCAGTATAATTTTCAATATCCATTTCCAACTCCTTTTGTAATTTTACCCGCAAGCGGCATAAAATAACATCTTGAATTCAGCGTCTAATAAAGCCCGCTGTGCAATAGATATAGGAATTCAATTATTAAAATTAAAGAGTTTGCGCCCTATGCGTCTTCAGGAGAAGCTTCGCCAATAATACTGCCTGGCAATTTTGAAGCGTCATCGGAAATAACTTCAGCAGAAACAATTTCACCGTCATCTGAATTCGTTGCTTCCGCAGGGGCAGCTTCAGGTTTTGGCTTATTGCGGTTTCTTGTATTTCTTCTAGGCTTTGCTTCACCATTGGTATTTTCAGAAACATTTTCTGCTTGCTGTGCGCTTGCTTCTGTTGCCTCCGAACCATTGCCATTGGCCTGTGCATCGGTGGCTTGTGCTTCACCCTCTGCATCAGGTTGAGGACCTTTACCATTTGCAGCGGCATTGGCAGCAGCTTCTTCAGCACGTTGCTGATTTTGAAGTTGGGCAGCAGCAACAATTCGGTTGTAATGCTCAGCGTGCTGATAATAATTCTCAGCCATAACCGTATCGCCATTAGACTGTGCATCTCGAGCAAGCGTGGTATATTTTTCAGCAATATGAGATGCGTTACCGCGGATTTTGACATCCGGTCCGTTACTCTCAAAATTTTTGCTCATTGGGTTTTGTGGTTTACGGCCCCTACCACGGGATCTCGATTTTTGATTTGATTGTCTCATAGACCATCCATTTTACTAAGTGCATACATAAGCATAAAACTCATACTGTACGAGCTGTTATTTTATGATTTTTCCTATCAGCATTTAAAATGCCCAATACCGTCTTGCCCCAAAAGTTTTCCAAATTGTAGACGGAAGTTTTTGCGAATCTTCAAAGTTTTCGATTTCGCTATAAGTACTTTACCCTTTAAAAGAAATAATTCCAAGCTTTTTCTTTGTAAGCCAAAAGCTATATCCGCAAAAAAGGTAAATTTAACTTTACACAGATATTACGCCTTATGCGCTGAAACCACTCTATAAATACCAGATAAGTCTCGTTTTTTTGAAATTTCCGTAAATTGGTTACGTGTAGCAAGATCGAGAATAGCGTCAGATTGACCTATGCCTATTTCTACGGCAACAAATCCACCCGATTTCAAAAAACTCTGCGCATTTGCAAATATCTCACGATAGAAGTCTAATCCGTCAATACCGCCATCTAAAGCGCGATGAGGATCGTGTTCACGCACTTCTTCTTGTAAGCCAGATAAATCTGAAGATGGAATATAGGGTGGATTAGAAATGATCGCATCATATTCAATATCTATAGAAGCAAACAGGTCAGCTTCTTGAAAAGAAATTCTATCCTTAACATTATGAAAGACCGCATTGTGTGACGCTTGTTCTAAAGCTACCGCTGAAATATCCGTTGCCAAGATTTCCAAATCCTCAAGTTCACAAGCAAGTGTCACTGCAATGGCGCCTGAGCCGGTTCCTATTTCAAGTAGGCGTTGCGGGCCAGAGCGGCTCTTCAACTTTGCAAGCGTTTCCTCAATTAAAATTTCCGTATCAGGGCGTGGAATGAGCGTTTCTTCATTTAAACCAAATTCTCGTCCATAAAATTCCCGCTTACCTAAAATACGGTGCACAGGCTTCCCTGCTACTCGATCAGAAACCTGATCAAAATATTGCTCTACAATTTCAGGTGAAACCATTTCATCCGCATTTGAAATAATGTGTGCATGCGAATAATTCATCAATGCTTCGAGCAAAAGCCTTGCATCAAGTTCAGGCGTGTCAATATGGTTTGCTTTAAAATGAGATATGGCAGATTTTAATGCCTCGCCAATCGTTACTGGCTCACGCATCATCTTCCATCATCGCAAGCATGCTTGCCTGATGATCCGTGATAAGCGCATCAATAATTTCATCAAGCCCCTCGCCCATAATCAGACGGTCAAGCTTATATAATGTGAGGTTGATGCGATGGTCCGTAACCCGCCCCTGCGGAAAGTTATAGGTGCGAATGCGTTCCGAACGGTCACCAGATCCCACCTGTCCTTTGCGCGCGTCTGATCTTTCTTGGTCCGCTTTCTGGCGTTCCATATCAAACAGTTTTGAACGCAATGCCTTCATGGCAAAGGCACGGTTTTGGTGTTGTGATTTTTCTGATGACATCACAACAACGCCCGTTGGCAAGTGTGTAATTCTCACAGCACTGTCTGTGGTATTAACATGCTGCCCACCTGCTCCGGATGCTCGCATTGTATCAATTCGTAAGTCTTCATTTCGAATTTCAACATCGATCTCTTCAGCCTCCGGCAATACAGCTACCGTTGCAGCAGAAGTGTGCACGCGCCCACCTGATTCTGTATCAGGCACACGCTGCACACGGTGCACACCGGATTCAAATTTGAACCGCGCAAACACGCCTCGTCCGCTGATTGATGCAATAATCTCTTTATAGCCACCAACGTCGCCTGCACTTTCAGAAAGTATTTCTACTTTCCACCCTTTAACCGCTGCGTGGCGTTCATACATGCGAAAGAGATCACCACCAAAGAGTGCCGCTTCAGAACCACCTGTACCTGCTCTAATTTCAAGAATGGCGCTTTTATCATCTGCGGCATCTTTTGGTAAAAGTAGAAACTTCAAATCTTCTTCGCACTGCGCCATAACGTCAGACGCTTCTTGCTTTTCCATTTCAGCAAGCTCGCGCATTTCAGCATCTGTATCACCATCTGCAATTAGTTCTTCCGCGCCTTCAAGATTTGACTTGGCTTCCATGAACTCACGAATTTTCTGAACAACCGGCTCAAGTTCAGAATGTTCAGAAGCAAGCTTCACATACTGCTCAGGCTCAGGACCTTGCGCCATCTCTGCTTCAATGGACGCATGGCGTTGAAGCATTTGATCAAGTTTTTCCTGTACGAGCATAAATTTTATCCGGCCGAATTAGAGAATCATTATTCTTGTTATTATTTAATATGAAATTCCGTGACGATCTGCAAAGTCTGTCGAGCTATGCAGGGTGACCGCTGGGACTGGCGAAATCGATTTTTGTTGATTGTCTCCAGCCCAGGTCAAATTGGAATCTTCGAACCGAAGTCCCCCCGGAGCCGGCAAACCGCTCGGGCCATCCAGTAGGAGCATGCCCACAATGCAGCG
>CAZXZQ010000100.1:0-8753 GCA_964645215.1 uncultured Rhizobiaceae bacterium
CCATTCTGGTTTTGCCGGAATCGTCGATGATGTGTGTCGCATCTGTGCTCGAACCCATGCGTGCGGCAAACCGGGTGGCGGACAACGTGCTTTACGAATGGAATCTCGTTAGCTTGACGGGTGATGATGTTGGTCTCACTTGCTATATACCATTACGTGTTGAAGAGGCTTTTTCGAGTGGGATGCGTGGTGATCTTCTCATTTTAATAGCAGGCTTTAATCAGCAGCGACATATTGCAGGTTCAGCGCTGAGTGATATCAGAAAATGTGCGTCTGGTTATGATGTGGTTGCTGGTGTGGAAGCCGGCAGTTGGGTTTTGGCGCGGACAGGACTTTTAAACGGGCATTCGGCAACGACCCATTGGGAGGATTTCGAAGCGTTTTCAGATCAGTTCCCTGATGTCGATTTGAAGCTTGACCGATACGTGGTGGATGGCAATCGGATGACATGCGGTGGGGCGTCGCCTGCTTTTGATATGATGCTTGATTATATTCGCAAACGAAATGGTCCGGCAGTGGCGATGGAAGCTGCTAGTGTTTTTATCTATGATGAAGCGCATTCGCAGTTTGACGAGCAGCCGCTGATTTCACTTGGTAGGTTGGCGAAGAAAGAAGGACGGCTTGCGCAGGCGGTCCGCTTGATGGGAAAACGTATTGAGGAACCCTTACCCGTTGCGGCAATCGCACGGCGAATAGGGGTTTCATCGAATACGCTGGAGACGATTTTCAAACGCAATTTAGGCATGACGCCCGGCAAGTTTTATCTCAGCTTGCGCTTAAAATCTGCAAACCGGCTGGTGCGCGATACAGATTTATCGCTACGCGAAATTGCCATTCGTAATGGGTTTAATTCGCTTTCAGCTTTTTCGCGGGCTTATGTGAAAGAATTTGGCAAATCTGCGAGGCAATTGCGGGGAAATCTGAATTAAATTGTATTGTTCGCTTCAAGCCTAGGTATTTTGGTCAATCTAGATTCACGTAAACGCTACTACCACTTTCCCTTGGCGTACAATCATCCACATGCTTCAACATTTGCAAACAAATATGATCTGCCTCATCCTTGTTTGGGAATGGTCCAAAATTTACTCGGTACATTTTTAGTCCATCTGATTGGCGATTAACTACATCAATCATCGGTTTGTATCGCCCAAGATATTGGGCGTATTTTTTCCTGAACTTAGTAAGCTGAACACGCGCGGAACTTTGATGAGTTACAGACATAAAATGGACAACAAATTGTCCACTCGAGGGCGGAGTTGGCGTGTTATCGCTTGGTAGCGGTGTAATTACACCGCCTATATCGGCCCCGCCATTTCCAGAAGGTTTTTCGCTGTATTCGAGGTAGACACCGACTGCAACAAATATAATGCCAGTATATCTTGCGATTATTCTCGAATTATCCAGAAGCTCTATCCAAGAAATTTGCCTTACGATAGAGAGAATAAATAGGCACAGGCCCACCATAACCAAGATCTTAGCGGCACCAGAATTTTCAATTATGCCAAACAAACTCTCCATGGCAACTCAACCCTCTTAAAATTTGCGCATGAATATAAATATACACTGTAGTTTTATTCAGTGTTGCATTATTTATTGATGTGCGCAATTCAATATAAGTAAGATTTATGAAATTTATTATTATTTTTTATTACAGATGAATATTTGATGTTGAACTTGGAAATCTAAAACACTGTTTTGAGTATTGTCTCGAGTGCTTCTCTATCGCTTTCATCAAAATCTGATGGCTTGTCAGAATCAATGTCCAATACAGCAATGAGTTTACCGCTCTCATATACAGGTAAAACGATTTCTGACTGCGTTGATGAGGAACAGGCAATATGGCCAGAGAAAGTGTTTACATCGTGGACAATTTGAGTTTTCTCCTCGCGCGCGCAAGCGCCGCATACGCCTTTACTGAAAGGGATCACGAGACAGCCGTGGCCGCCTTGGTATGGCCCGACTTTCAAAAGCTCTGGTTCGGTAACACGGTAAAAACCTACCCAGTCAAACCCTTCCATGGTGTGGAAAAGTTCACAAGAAATGGTTGCCATTTTGGTGATGGAATCTGTTTCACCTTCGCAGAGTGCTGCGATTGCTTGGGCAACCGCTGAATAGTCTCTTTTGCTCATGCGTTCGCGATCATGTCTATGGCTTTGAGGTAGCCCGGAATGCCTTCGCCGACGATTACACCCTTCGCAATGTCGCTGATATAGGAGTGGTGACGAAACTTTTCGCGCTCATAGACATTGGAAATATGAACTTCGTAGACATTTGCTTCGGTGCCAAGAATTGCATCCCGGATGGCGATGGATGTGTGTGTATAAGCGCCGGGGTTTATGACGATGTGGGAATAGACACCGCGCGCTTCCTGAAATTTATCGACAATCACACCCTCATGGTTTGATTGAAATGCATCAAGCGTCATGCCTTTTTCCTGAGCATGGGCTTTGCATAGTGCCTCCACATCAGCAAGCGTTTGCGAGCCATAGGTTTCTGGTTCGCGTGTTCCAAGCAGATTTAAATTCGGGCCGTTTATCAGTAAAATGTTTTTGTTCATGAAAGCTCGTTAGCAGGAAATTAGGTGCGAGGGAAGTCTATGCAGTATGGGCATGGGACGAAGAATTGGAGATTATAAACCCCACTGGCTCAGCATAGCTTCGCCTGGTAGCTTTCCATAAAACTTATCCCCGCCTCCTCAGCATCCCGCATAATCTACTCATTGCTCATTTGTGCAAACGATGGCTCGTGACCGAGATGAGCTGTGAGTGGGTGAAAGCAGAGCTGCAAGCGGTGTATTTCGGATACATTGCGGCATTGAGGGCGACGCTGCAGGATTTATCCTGACAGAGCGCGTACCTAAAATCTCTGCGTGGCGTTCTCAGATGGGAACCACATAATTCTAGTCGGCAGGTTTTTATTTGAGAACGCCGCTAGTTTGAAATTCAAGTAACCAACATTCCCCGAAAGGAGCGAGTGAACAATTTTCTGTAAACTCTGGAGACGTATATGTTTGATAAAACGCTGATTGATGAAATTTCGCAAATTGCTCTTGACCATGATGTGGAACCAGCCGCACTGATGGCGGTTGTTGAGGTTGAAAGCAACGGCAAATTAGGTGCAAAAATTAAAGGGCGTTTTGAACCTTTAATCCGGTTTGAAGGGCATTATTTTTATAAGCTTCTCACCAACACAAAACGCAATGTTGCAATTGTAAATGGGCTTGCATCATCAAAAGCCGGTGTTATTCAAAATCCTTTTCGACAAGTAGCGCGGTGGCGTTTGTTAAAGCGAGCAGAGAATATTGATCGTTCCGCAGCACTTGCTTCATGCTCTTGGGGAGTAGGTCAGGTGATGGGCGCGCATTGGCATTGGCTAGGATATGCTAGCATTGATGCATTGGTATCTGAAGTGCGGGCCGGAGTTGATGGTCAAGTCAAACTGATGATGCGATACATCATAAAAGCCAGGCTTATTAACAGGCTCAAAAACCATGATTGGTCAGGGTTTGCCCGTGCATATAATGGGCCGGCTTATAAGCGTTATAAATATCATCTAAAAATGCAGAAAGCCTATGAGCGGATTGTGGTGAGCTTAAATGGTGAATCTGCATGTAAACCAGCTTTGTTGCGCCATAAAATTAAAATGCCGCAATTTGGTTCTCAAGGCGAAGACGTAAAACAATTACAGATGGATCTGAATAAAATTGGTTTTGCATTGTTGCCGGACGGGGACTTCGGCCCTGCGACAGAGCGCGTTCTAAAACAGTTCCAACGTGAACATCGATTGCTTGTTGATGGTATATTTGGCCCGAAGTCACTAGAGATATTACGACGAAAATTACCAGCGTATGATTTAAGCGCTTAGAATGCTTTTCAGACTAAGCGTATTGCGTTAAAGCTGTCTAATGTTTTTGCGTTTGCTTTTTGTGTTTGTATTGTTTCTTCCGTCACCTCTATTGGCGCGTGAGAGATTGGTAGTATTTGCAGCTGCCAGTCAAACAGACGCAATGAATAAAATCGAGGATGTTTTCGAAAAACGATGCAATTGCGATGTTGTTTTTTCATTCGCAGCTTCATCTGTTTTAGCAAGGCAGGTGGACGCGGGCGCCAATGCGGATGTTTTCATTTCTGCAAGTGCAGATTGGATAAGCTGGCTTGAGGAAAGGGACAGTATTTTATCCAAAACATCATTTATTGGTAATCGCTTGGTGATCGTTTCAAGTAGCAGTGATGTAACACCATCAACATTAAGTCAGGGTCGTTTTTCTATGGCTGATCCAAGAAGTGTTCCTGCTGGTGTGTATGCGCAAGAAGCGCTTAATGCTCTGGCGCTTTGGGATAATGTTAAACAGAATGCAGTTTTCACGGAGAATGTGCGCATTGCGCTTAAGCTTGTGATGCGCGGTGACCTTGATGCGGGTATTGTATACCAATCAGATATTCAAGCCTTATCAGGGGGCGTAAATATTTCTCAATATCTCTTTCCAAAAGATAGTCATTCTGAAATTGAATATGTCGTGGGAAAGCTAAACGGAAAACCTACCGCCAAAGATTTTGCTGATTTTCTGAAATCTGAAGAAGCACAGATGATATTTCAGCGTTTGGGGTTTGTGCCGCTTTCAGCTAATAAAGCTGAATGAGTATTTTTACACCAGAAATTATTGGCATTGTTTTGCTATCAATAAAGGTGGCTCTTGTATCGCTTGTCTTTACACTGCCACTGGCTACAT
Organism: uncultured Rhizobiaceae bacterium; assembly: GCA_964645215.1. Taxonomy (GTDB): domain Bacteria; phylum Pseudomonadota; class Alphaproteobacteria; order Rhizobiales; family Rhizobiaceae; genus JAALLB01. Next base: position 4,730 of record CAZXZQ010000100.1, read on the forward strand.
TGATTGCTTATGCGTTGGCAACAAGGCGATTTCCTGGCTGGCATTTGGTCAATGCAATTTCACACTTGCCACTTGTGATGCCGCCTGTAATAACAGGTTATCTGTTGTTGCTTGCGTTTGGCCCGAAGGGCGCTATTGGATCGACATTCAAATGGCTGTTTGATTTCACTTTTGCGTTTAACTGGGCGGGCGCTGCACTGGCGGCGGGTGTTATGTCTTTTCCTCTGATTATGCGGCCAATACGGTTGGCGTTTGAAATGCAGGACAGAGAGATTTTAGAAACGGCTAAAACGCTGGGGGCAAATCAGTTGTCTGGGTTTCTTTCAATCTCATTGCCACTTGCTTTGCCCGGAATTCTAGCCGGTGGGGTTTTAGGTTTTGCTAAGGCCTTGGGTGAATTTGGTGCAACAATTACGCTTGTTTCAAATATACCCGGCGAAACGCAAACGCTCTCACTAGCCGTTTATGCGTTACTACAATCGCCATCTGGTGACCGGGCTGCCTTTATCCTGATTATGATTGGCGTGATCATTTCGTTTGCAGCAATTCTGGTTTCAGAAATTGTTGCGAATAGAATTGCGAAGCGTCAGTATGCAGCCTAGTTGTTTAGAACGGTCTCAAATGCTTTTACATCTTCCGGTGTAGAAGCAAATCCGGCCACTAAGCGATAAATATGTTCATGACTTGCGATTTGGTCTTCCATACCTTTCGGGGTTGGGAATGGATGGAAGCAGGCTCCTTGATCAAGCATTGTTTGTGCATCCGACTTGTCAGCAACAAAGAAAACTTGATTAGATTGACTTGGCCAAGCAAGCCTTGCTCGATTTGAACTGCGGATCGTCTTTTCGAGTTGTTCGCCAATTGTGTTTGAATGGCGTGCGAGTTTTAGCCAAACGTCATCTTGGAAATAGGCTTCAAATTGTGCGCTGATGAAACGGGTTTTTGAAAATAAGTGTCCAGCACGTTTGCGGAGAAATTGAAAATGATGAAGGAGATCACGATTAAACACGACAAGTGCTTCTGCGCACCAACAGCCATTTTTTGTAGCGCCAAAAGAAACCATGTCCACGCCGCGTTTCCACGTCATTTCAGCTGGAGAACACTCCAATTTGACAAGCGCATTTGCAAAGCGAGCGCCATCCATATGAAGCGGCAGATTATGCGTCTTGGCGACTTGCGAGAGCGCGTAAATTTCGTCAAGCGAATAGACACTGCCAGCCTCGGTTGTTTGGGTCATTGTCACCATCGTGCCTTGGCCAAGATGGTTGAAATTTTGCGGAACAAGCCCGGCCGCATAGTTCAACAATTCAGGATTGATTTTACCATGATCGCCACCAACGAGAGAAAGTCTGCCGCCGCCCGACAAAAATTCTGGTGCGCCACCTTCATTGGCTGCCACATGGGCTTCATTATGACAAAAGACTACGCCACCTGGTTTCATGGTTGCAGCGATGGCGAGTGAGTTTGCTGCGGTACCCGTTCCGACAAAGAAAACAGAGCAGCTTGTTTCAAATATCTCATCGAATTTGGCTTCAATTTGCTTGTCCAAATCGCTATCGCCATAGGCAACAGCCAAACCTGTTGAATGTTTCATCAGGTTTTCAGATATTTCAGGGGCAGCACCTGCCCAATTATCGCTACCAAAAATCAATATGTGCATCCTTATTTGAGTGGTTTTATTGTTAAAATGCTTTTCAGAAGATGGAAAGTAAAATGTGATGATTAAAAATCAAATAGACGAGGCAAAAAATTAAGATCTGTTGCTATTGCTTAATGCGCTAATTTTTGCAATGTATGCACCCAGAAGGGTCAGTATTACTGTCCTTTTCGGGATTGCCAAAGCTGGGATTTTATCATCAGTCTCCTTTGGTTGGTTTGAAAGCTTCGCTAAATGCGGTACATTTCAACAAACCCACACTAATAATAGTCATTGCTGCCATGCGGTTTGCATTTCCAAACTTGATTTCGGCTGGAGTTAAAACAATGGAAAAAGAAATTTCAAAAATTTCTCAAACTAGCCATTTGGCTGGCAAAACTTCTGGTATGCCTGAAAAGCAAGGGCTTTATGATCCGCGTAATGAAAAAGATGCATGTGGCGTTGGTTTCGTTGCAAACATGAAAGGCATTGCTAGCCATTCAATCATTCAAGATGGTTTGCAAATGCTTCTTAATCTAGAACATCGTGGTGCTGTTGGGTCAGATCCTTTAATGGGCGATGGCGCTGGGCTTCTTCTTCAGATCCCGCATGATCTGTATAATGAAGATTGTGATTTCGAATTACCAGCTGCCGGCGAATACGGCGTGGCTCAAGTTTTTATGCCGCGCGATGAAAGCCTTCGCAAACAAACTGAAACCATTCTGGAAGACACATTAAAAGCTGAAGACATTGAGCTTTTAGGTAAAAGAATACTTGCGGTTGATAATTCAGGCCTTTCGCAAGACCCCGCTATTATGGCAACAGAACCACTTCATGTGCAGTATTTTGTTACAAGTGCTGAAGCAGGGCAAGATGATGATACATTTGAACGCAAATTATACACACTGCGTAAAGTCATCTCTAATGCGATTTTCCAAAATACAGATGCGCGAGAGAGCGGGTTTTATATTGTATCATTTTCTTCGCGCACCATTGTTTATAAAGGCATGTTTTTAGCGGATCAATTGGGTCCATATTACAAAGACCTGACAGACACGCGTGCCAAATCAGCTCTTGCGCTTGTACACCAGCGCTTCTCCACAAATACATTCCCTTCATGGAAATTAGCGCACCCTTATCGCATGGTTGCGCATAATGGTGAGATTAACACGCTACGTGGAAATGTGAATTGGATGGCAGCGCGTCAGGCTTCGGTTTCTTCACCGCTATTTGGCGAGAATATTTCTAAACTTTGGCCGATCTCATATGAAGGCCAGTCTGATACAGCTTGTTTTGATAATGCATTAGAGTTTCTTACACGAGGCGGCTATTCGCTTGCGCATGCAGTGATGATGCTGATTCCGGAAGCATGGGCAGGCAATCCTCTTATGGATTCTGAGCGCCGCGCATTTTATGAATATCATGCAGCATTGATGGAACCTTGGGATGGACCTGCAGCCGTTGCGTTTACCGATGGTCGGCAGATTGGTGCAACGCTTGATCGTAATGGCCTTCGTCCCGCGCGTTATCTCGTAACCAAAGATGATCGCGTAATCATGTCATCAGAATCTGGTGTGCTTCCAATTGATGAAAAAGACATCTTGCAGAAATGGCGTTTGCAGCCAGGTAAAATGTTGCTGATCGATTTTGAGCAAGGCAAGATTATTTCTGATGAAGAAATTAAAAAAGAGCTAGCGACACAAAATCCATATCAGAAATGGCTCGACCGGTCGCAAATCGTTTTGGAAGAAATGCAAGTTCCAACACGCCGTAGTCCGGAAAGTGCATCTGCATTGCTCGATCGTCAACAGGCATTTGGGTATAGTCAGGAAGATTTAAAATTGCTTATGATGCCAATGGCAACAACTGGCCAAGAAGCGATTGGGTCAATGGGTACGGACACGCCGCTATCTGCGCTCTCAAGCAAGCCTAAACTTCTATACACATATTTTAAGCAACTCTTTGCGCAGGTGACTAATCCGCCGATTGATCCAATCCGCGAAGAGTCTGTTATGAGTTTGGTATCGCTCATTGGCCCGCGCCCAAATCTATTTGATTTGGAAGGCCTATCAGAACAAAAGCGTCTTGAAGTGCGCCAACCGATTCTTACCAATCATGATCTGGAAAAAATCCGGGAGATTGGTGACATTGGTGATAATCAGTTCCTGACCCAGACACTGGACATTACGTATAATGTTGACCGCGGCGCAGAAGGCATGCGCGGTGCAATCGATACGTTATGTGAACGTGCGGAGAAAGCTGTAAACAACGGATATAATATTATTGTTCTGTCAGACCGTCAGATTTCAAAACAGCGTCTTGCTATTCCGGCGCTACTCGCAACGGCTTCGGTTCATCATCACCTTATCCGTAAAGGTTTGCGGACAT
>CAZXZQ010000101.1:0-6042 GCA_964645215.1 uncultured Rhizobiaceae bacterium
GAAGGCCTGCGAGAAGGGCAAATATAGATCCAACAAGCGCAAGCTCTAATGTAGCGGGTGCGCGTTCACCAAGCATCTTCGCGACAGGTTGTCTATATTGATAAGAAATTCCAAAATCACCCTGTACCGCGCCAACGATAAAGTTGAAAAATTGTATGGGAACAGGGTCGTTTAAACCCAAACGTTCTCTCAATGCGGCGCGTTGTTCTAACGTCGTTTCAAGGCCTACCATTTGATCAACAGGGTCGCCGATAAAGGTAAACATGCTAAACGCGATCAAGCTGACAATCAGCATGACGAGGGCGGCTTGAAAAAGTCTCTGGATGATAAATGCGAGCATGAAGAAGTAAGGCCCCGCACATGCGAGGCCTAATCTTTTTTATTATTTGTTGACGTGGTACATCATCAGTACGTTGTCAGCACGTTGCTTGACATTTGTGCTGGATGAAACACCCCATGCAAGACCTTGTTGGTGAAGCGGAATGTAAGCCACTTCATCTGTTGCGATCTTATAAGCGTCTGTGATTAGTTGAAGACGCTTGGCTGGGTCATTTTCTGAAAGTACTTTTGCGGTAATTTCATCTACTTTTTCGTTACAGTAACCGCCGAGGTTGAATGCACTACCATTGCCTTCAGCATCGCGACAACCATGAAGGTTTGACAGAACGTTCCATGAGTCAAATGAACCAGGTGTCCAGCCGAGCAGGAAGAAGGATGTTTCAAATCCGCCTGATGCGAGTACTTTCGCAAAGTAACCTGCTTTAGGTTGAGCATTAAGATTGATCTTAACACCAACTTTCGCGAGCATGCTTACAACTGCCTGACAAATTGCTTCGTCGTTTACATAACGGTCGTTAGGGCAGTCCATACCAACTTCAAAGCCGTCACCATAACCTGCATCAGCAAGCAATGCTTTCGCGCCATCCGGATCATAAGCTAAACGCTCAAACTGGCCTGCGTTCTCAAACATAAATGGTGAGATCATGATTGCAGAAGGTGTTGAGAGATTGCGCATCACCTTTGCTTTGATCGCTTCAATATCAATCGCATGGTAGAAGGCTTTACGAACACGAACATCCTTGAATGGGTTTTTGCCTTTAACGCTTGATTCTAAAAGCTCGTCACGGATTTGGTCCATGCCAAGGAAAATCGTGCGAAGTTCTGGTCCTGTTAGAGCAGAAGTTTGAGGATTTGCATCTACACGCTGAATGTCCTGAACAGGAATTGGGTAAACAAGATCCATCTCGCCAGAAAGAAGAGCTGCAACACGTGTTGCGTCAGAAGCAATTGTTGAGAATTCAACTTTGTCTACATTATGTGCTTTGCTTCCTGCGTTCCACCAGTCAGCATTTGCTTCAAATGTAGTTTTAACGCCTGCTTCATGGCTTGTTAGCTTAAATGGACCAGTGCCGTTTGCGTTGAGTGAAATGAAGCTTGCATTTTGGTCTGATGCAGATGTTACAGCAACCGAATTATTTTCTTCAGCCCATTCTTTGTCGATGATGCCCCAAGTATCCCACTCAAAATGTAGAATTGGATTTGGTGCTTCCAACACCACATCGACGGTATGGTCATCAACTTTTACGAACTTTACACCATCTTGGAATCGACTCGTAAGATCAGAACCTTCTGCCTTAATGCGCGTTGCAGAGAAGATTACGTCATCTGCATTAAAATCGTTACCATTATGGAATTTCACGCCTTTTCTAAGGTTAAAGCGCCAGCGAGTTGGTTCAACAACCTCCCAGCTTTCAGCAAGTCCTGGCAAAATTTGCAGATCTGGTCCACGCCGTGTAAGGCCCTCATAAACGTTGTTTAGCGTACCCAATGTGAATGTTTCATTCAAAGAATATGGGTCCAAAGACTTCAAAGAGCCTTGGAACGCAAATTTGAAAGTATTTTCAGCAAGCGCTGGACTGGTAAGCGCTATTGTTATTGCAACTGTGGATAATATTTTGTTTTTAAACGACATTTTAATCCCTCCCAAGGAAATTTGATGTTATTTTTTCTACCTCAAATTAAGTTAAGCAGGAAAAATCAGTTAAATCTAGCATTTTTGTTAATATTTTTATTTCCCAGCTTTGACAGCCTTAAGAAAGGAGAGGCTTTTAACAAAGCGTATTTTTGATGTGTAACTTCGTATCGATTTTCTACCGGAGAATTGGGTTTTTCAGGTTTTAAAAATCCAGAAATTTAGGAGTGTGCCATAAGTCGCATTCTGTGCCTTAACCATATGTTATATCTTCCTCAAATGGCTAATTTATTGGTTTTGTTGCTCACTTTTGTGTGTTAATATTTTATTAACAATGCATGTAGGGGCGAAAATATGAGGAAAGAGCGATGCTCGATAAACCTATTTTCAGTAATGCACAAGGAGATCAATCTTCTTTAGAGATAATTGACCTGAAAAATACGAACGATCAAGAAACGATCAATATTACGCATGAAGAGTTTCTTTTCTCAGCGAAATTTGATCGTGAGGGTTATGATCTTGTTATTTCCGGTGCTGACGGCCGCACGGTAATAATTGAGGAGTATTTTTCAACTCCCACTGCATTTGATTTATTAACGCCAGAAGGCGCTGTTTTGCGTGGTGAGATTGTTACGGTGCTTGCAGGGCCGGATAATCGTGGGGTTTATGCTCAACAAGGTGATCTTCCGGGCGCTACGCCAATTGGTCAGGTTGAGACGCTTGAAGGTACGGCTACTGTTCAGCGCAATGATGGTACGGTTGAGCAGCTTCAGGTTGGCACGAAAGTTTTTCAGAATGATGTTGTTCAAACCGCAGATGGTTCGAAGCTTTCTATTACATTTGCCGATAAAACGATTTTTACACTCTCTTCTTCGTCACGAATGGTTTTGAGCGAGTTAGTTTATGCACCAGAAGGCGATAATAATTCGTCTGTCTTTAATCTGATTGAAGGCAGCTTTGTTTTTATTGCGGGGCAGGTTGCCAAAACTGGCGATATGAAGGTTGAAACACCTGTGGCGACCATGGGGATCCGCGGTACAACTGTTACAGTTGAAATTGAGACGGATCAAAATGGCCAATCAACAGTTAGCGTTTCGCTTAACCGAGATATCGATGGTACTGTTGGTGCTATAGAGCTTATCAATAATCTAGATGGTTCTGTTACACAAATTACCGCGACAACAAGTAGTTGGTTGATTACACCGGCTAATGGCGTAACAACAGAAATTCCACGAACAACAGATGATCAGGCAAGCGATGCAATCATTATCAATGAGGCATTTAATGCCGTTCGTTCATTGGAAGCAAGAGAAGCTGCAGGTGAGCAGCCAGTTAATCTGGATGCATCCAGCGAAGAAGTTCCTACCGATAATGAGGAACAACAAGAAAATGATCAGTCCGACCAGAATGATACGGATGACGAAGCAGATGAAGAGGACGTAGGCGATCAGAGCAATTTAGGCAGTGGTCTTACAACTGCATCTCCTACGGATGTTGCATCGAATGAGACTAATAATATTGGCACGCAGATTAGTGAGCTTGGAGAAGAAGAGTTTACGCAACCTCTAGGCGATGTTGATATTGACTTGGAATTGAGTGGTCAAAGCTCTGAAGAGGATGATGATCCATTAATTATTGTTGATGAGTCTGATGATCCAGTTCAAGTTTCAACGCCAATAATTTTACTGCCTAGTTTGAATGCCAACATCAATGAAGATACACCCGTTACGTTATCTGGTTTTAACATTGGCGGAGGCGGTGCGGGAGCCTTAGATGTTACGTTAACGGCTGGCTCAACCATTCGTCTAGCTCCAGGCAGTGGCGTTGTGATTGATGCAGCTTCTAGTATTGAATCTCCTCCGGGGAGTGGTGAATATGATCGGTTAGTTTTTTCTGGCACGCCTGAGCAAGTTAATAACGCATTGAATGGTGCTATTTATACACCTTCGCAAAATGATGATGATGGCGGTACGCTGCAAGTGTCTGTTACGAATAGTGCAGGTACGGTAACATCAACCTTGATTGTTGGTATTACGCCGATTAATGACGCACCAACCCTTGAAGATGGTATAATCAATGCTGTCGAAGATGGTCCGGTTACGTTTGATCTTTCAACAATTGGTAGTGATGTTGATACAGGTGAAGATGGTTCCACACTCACCTATACGACGCCATTTATTGAGAGTGAGTTTTTTGGTTCCGGCGTTTCAATCACAGGTTCAACCCTAACGTTTGATCCTAATGGTGAATTTGACGATCTTGCTGATGGGGAAACCGACAGTGGTTCATTTACTCTGCGTGCAACGGATGCCAATGGTGCATTTGTTGATAGTACATTCACGGTGAATGTGACCGGTTCGAACGACGCGCCAGAAACCAATGCCGCTACTGCCAGTGGCAATGAAGATGCTGCGTCCATTCAGATTGATTTATCAGCAACAGATGTTGATGGGACAGTTGCAAGTTTCCGCATTCTGACTTTGCCGAGTGATGGAGATTTGTTTTCAGACGCAGGTTTGATGAATGCAATTTCTGCGAATGATGTTGTTAGCGCAACTGCCAATGCAGCAAGCGTGTTCTTCGTTCCTAATCCAGATTTTAATGGCGCGCTAAGTTTTACGTTTGCTGCCATTGATGATTCTGGTCTTCAGGATGCAACGCCTGCGACAGCAACGAGTACGATAAATGCGGTTAATGACGCGCCGGAAACCAATGCCGCAACTGCCAGCGGCAATGAAGATGCGGCGTCCATTCAGGTTGATTTATCCGGCACTGATGCCGATGGCACGGTTGCGAGTTTCCGCATTCTGACTTTGCCGAGCGATGGGGACTTATTTTCAGATGCAGGCTTGATGAATACAATTTCTGCGGATGATATTGTTAACGCAACTGCGAATGCGGCAAGCCTGTTCTTCGTTCCGGATGCTAACTTCAATGGTGCGCCAACATTTACGTTTGCTGCAATTGATGATGCTGGTCTTGAAGATGCAACGCCTGCAACAGCAACTATCACGGTAAATGCTCAAAACGATGCGCCGACGCTTGCAGCTGGCACTGGTTCTCTGACAGAAGATGCAGCTTTTGCTAATTTCTTCCTTTCAAACGTAGGGGATGATGTTGATTTAGATGATACTGGTTTAACATTAAACTATGCAATCACAGCTGGTCCAAATGAAGGCTCAGCCAGTATCGTTGCAGGTGGCCCCCCGTTAGGCCCACGACTTGTTTTTGACCCCAATGGTGATTTTGACGATCTAGCTATCGGTGAAAGTCGTGATGCCGTAATAACGATTACAGCAACTGACTCTCAAGGTGCGGTCTCAGCCAGCAATACCGTGACGTTTACAGTGCTTGGAGCAAATGATGCGCCTACACTTGATGCGGGTACATTGAGCGTTACCGAAAATGCAGGCGCTGTGACACTTGACCTTTCGACATTAGGTGATGATGCTGATGCGGAAAACAATGGCGCTAATCTGACTTATACACTCGGTTCATTGGTCGCCAGCGAGTTCTTTGGTGATGGTGTTTCCATCATGGGCACCACACTCAGTTTTGATACGAACAGCAATTTTGAAAGCCTTGCCGCTGGAGAGACAACCAATGTAACGTTTGATGTTATCGCAACGGACGCGCAAGGCGCCGCTGCAACCAATACAATTACCGCAACTGTTACTGGGGTCAATGATGCGCCAGAAACCAATGCCGCTACTGCTAGTGGCAATGAAGACGCTGCTTCCATTCAGGTTGATCTATCGGGCAGTGATGTTGATGGCACAGTTGCAAGTTTCCGCATTCTGACTTTGCCAAGCGACGGGGATTTGTTTTCAGATGCAGGTTTGATGAATGCAATTTCTGCGAACGACCTTGTTGGTGCAACTGCGAATGCGGCAAGCGTGTTCTTCGTGCCTGATCCTAATTTCAACGGCGCGCCAACATTTACGTTCGCTGCCATTGATGATGCTGGTCTTGAAGATGCAACGCCTGCGACAGCGACGATTACGGTAAATGCGGCCAATGATGCGCCAGAAACCAATGCCGCTACTGCTAGTGGCAATGAAGACGCTGCT
>CAZXZQ010000101.1:6142-8705 GCA_964645215.1 uncultured Rhizobiaceae bacterium
GCGACGGGGATTTGTTTTCAGATGCAGGTTTGATGAATGCAATTTCTGCGAACGATGTTGTTAACGCAACTGCGAATGCAACAAGCGTGTTCTTCGTGCCAGATCCTAATTTCAACGGCGCACCAACATTTACGTTTGCTGCCATTGATGATGCAGGTCTTGAAGATGCAACGCCTGCGACAGCAACGATAACGGTAAATGCGGCCAATGATGCGCCAACACTAAACCCTGTAACTGGCAGTGTGAGTGAAGACGGGCCGGACCTTACCATTAATCTAGATAGTTTTTCGAATGATCCTGAGGGCGATAGCCTTACCTATTCCACGCCAAATATTGCAAGTGAGTTTTTCTCAAATGGGTTATCAATTTCTGGTTCAACATTAACATTTGACCCAACTGGCGATTTTGATTTTCTTGCTGATGGCGTGAGCACGGATAGAACCTTCACGCTTAGAGCAACCGACCCGGGAGGCTTGTTTGATGAAAGTCTGGTTACCTTAACGATCACTGGTGTTAACGATGCTCCCGTAATCAGCGGCGATCTTTCTGTTACTGTCAATGAAGGCGGGCTGGTCACGATCACTGCAGCGGATATTTTCGGTTCCGACGTTGATAATGCGGCAGGAGATTTGGACTTCACTACTATTGTCGGGAGTACCGTAAACGGGGACCTGCTTGTGAACGGTGTTGTTCAAACGCAATTTACGTTAGCGCAAATTACTGCGGGGCAAGTTCAGTATCAGCATGATGGCTCAGAGACTACCACAGATACCGTAGCGTTAGCGCTTGTGGATGGGGCAGGCGGAACGGATTCCGCCACACTCAATTTCGCCATTAATGCGGTAAACGATGCGCCGGTGATTGATACAGGTGAGTCTGTGGCGAGTGTTGTTGTTAATAATGCACCGGTTGACGATCTTAATGCGGATGGGCCAGACGGTATCCCTACATTTAACACATTTGAAAATTTTGGTGCCGCTAATACAAATATTCCGGCAATCAGTGGCTTTGAGGCAGGCGATGTTGTCTCTTTCGACATAACAGTTGGCGCACAAGCTGGACTGCGCTTCATCCTAACGGATGGTACAAGTGACATCGCTGGGTTTGTGCCTGTATCGCTAAGTGGAACAGGAACCAATCAAGTTGTTGAATATACGGTTACAGGTGTTGGCGATACAACGCTTGGATATCGCGTTGATAATGTTGGCTTTGGCGGTAATCCTGGTTGGACAATTAATGCATCTGTGCAGTCTGGTGGACTTAACGTTAATGAAGATAGTGCTGCAACGTTTGCAGACCTTTCAATCTCTGATGTTGATGCAGGCAGTAGTGATCCGTTAGAAGTGAGCCTGTCTGTTGCGAATGGCGCACTTCAATTTACTGACGAGATTGCAGCTGGAGTTCTTACATTCTCAGATGCAGTTGGTGCAGACGGCACGTTAGTATTCACCGGCTCTCAGTCGCAAATTAATATAGCCTTGGAATCGTTGCAATATACACCAGCGACAGCATTTAACGGAACAGACACGCTTTCGATCACTGTAAATGATCAGGGCAGTACGGGTATAGATCCGGGCCTGTCTGGTGATGGAATTTCAGAAGAAGCAACTGCGAGTGTCAGTATTAACGTTGCGTCCGTAAACGATGCGCCAGCACTTGATCTGGATGGTAATGACAGTACGACCGTGACGGGCGCCGATTATCAAGCTACATTCAACGAGGGGTTTGGTGTTGTAGCAATTGCTGACGTAGACACGTTGATTACGGATGTTGACGACACAAACATCGAAAGTGCAACGATCACACTGACCAATCGCCCTGATGGCATTGTGGAAAGCCTCAGTGTTCAAGGTTTATTGCCAACTGGCATTACGACTACCGGATATAATGCTAGTACGGGTGTATTGATCCTCACTGGCAGTGCGTCTCTTGCAGATTATCAGGATGCGATTGAGAGTATTAGCTACAACAATACAAGCGATACACCAGATACCACAGACCGTATTATCAATGTTGTTGTGAATGATGGGGATGCAGACAGTAACATTGCGGTTTCAACGATAAGTGTCGTTGCAACAAATGATGCGCCGGAGACTGTTAATGCTATTGCTTCTGGTGATGAAGACATGGCTACGATTCAGGTTACTCTTGCTGGTTCTGATGTGGATGGCACGGTTGCCAGTTTCCGCATTATCAGCTTGCCATCAGGCGGGTCATTGTTCTTAGATGCAGGAACGGAAATGGTGGTTTCTGCGAATGACTTAATCACTGCAACAATGAATGAGGCGAGCCTTTTCTTCTCGCCGAATGCTGACAACTTTAACGGAACGCCGACTTTCACCTTTGCGTCTGTTGATAATAATGGTCTTGAAGATGCTACGCCTGCAACAGCGACGATCATTGTGAACGCTGTCAACGATGCGCCTGAGGTTGTATTTTCAACAGGAGATCTTGGGGCTAATATTGTAACCAATGGCGGGTTTGAAAACACGCCGGATGGCGCAGGTAGTGGCGGTGTCACAACCGTTTTCAATGGCGACAACACTACTATACAAGGCTTCAC
>CAZXZQ010000102.1:0-8639 GCA_964645215.1 uncultured Rhizobiaceae bacterium
AATGGGAATACCCATCATAACGGTCTTGATTACCATCTCAGAAGTCAAGCGGCCGGTAGTGTAGAATATTTTGTTGGAAGCATCGGTTTTATTCTGGAACATCCAGCCAGCGATTTTATCAACCGCATTATGTCGGCCGACATCTTCCATATACACCAAAGGTCGGTCCTCTTCGCAAAGCACGCAGCCATGAATGGCACCTGCTTCAAGATAAAGGGAAGGGGCTGTGTTGATTTTCTTTGTCAGTGCATAGAGCCAACTTGTTTTCAATGTCACGTCAGATGGAAGTTTGATCTCTTCAAAAGCCTCCATAATATCGCCAAAGACCGTACCTTGTGCACAGCCAGAGGTGCGAATTTTCTTCTTCATTTTTTCTTCGAAATTGGTCTGTGCCTCGGTGCGCACAACCACAACCTGTAAGTCATCGTCATATTCGACTTCTGTCACTTCATCTGTATGAGAGAGCATGTTCTGATTGACGAGATACCCAATTGCCAGAAGTTCTGGATGATCACCAATTGTCATCATGGTCACCACTTCTTGCGAATTTAAGAAAAGCGTCAACGCGCGCTCCTCTACCACACGCGTCGTGATGGGCTGCCCAGTATGGTCTATGCCCGACACCGATGTGGAAAGTCGAGGGTTATCTGGTTCAGGTGCAATGATCAATTCGTGTTTGTTCAACTTATGGGGTTCCGATGGTAAATTCTTTTTCTACGCGGACAACATACAGACTGACAATAGTTGCACAAAGCAGTGATGCCAACATCATTAATGTTAGTGCAATGGAGCCACCTTCCAATGAGATCGTATTACCGGCGATCATTGACAAAAGCGCCCCGCCGCCGAGTTGTATACTGCCAGCAAGCCCAGATGCAGAGCCTGCAAGTTTTGGTCGTGCGCTTACCACGCCTGCATTGGCGCTCGGCAAAGACATGCCATTGCCAAGCCCAACGAAAGTAACAAATCCAAAAAAGAGAAGGGGGGTATCAAGACCGATATAATAAATGAATACAGAAGTAGCTAACCCAATAGATGCTACGATATTACCACATAATATCAAGTGAGGGGGCGACATGATTGATGACGTTCGGGTGGTAATATAATTACCCAAAAAATATCCGATGCTGACAAACATGAAATACAATCCATATTGAGCAGGCGTTAAACCGAATATCGTATCAGCAACCAGTGGCCCGCCGCCAAGGAAGATAAAGAATGCACCGCTCGAAAGTGTAGCGGAAAATGTATAGCCCCAAAATCGTCTTGATTTAATAAGTTCGGGGTAAGCATTCATCTGAGCAGAAAAGGAAGCGTGTTTATGTTGGTTGGTTTCTCCCAGATCAAGATAAATCAATAGCAAAGCAATGATGGCAAATACCAAAGTCAGGTAAAATGAAGCCTGCCAGCCGTAAAATGCATCCAGATATCCACCCGCAACTGGGCCAAGCATAGGGGCCATGCTCATTCCCATTGTTATGTAAGCAATGAGACGAACCGTATCAGGTCCCTCTGATACATCTCTCGCAATTGCGCGGGACAAGACCAGCCCAGCTGATGAAAACCCTTGTAAGACGCGGCCAATTAAAAACCATTCAATGGTGGTGGCAAATATACAAATAACTGTACCTAAGATCATCACCATAAATGCGTATATAATTACGGGACGTCGGCCAAATTTATCTGAAAGCGGGCCTGTGATGAGATGCAGGCAAGCCACAGCCATAAGGTAGATTGATACGGATAGTTGAGCAACCGCAGGTGTTACCGCAAAAAACTCAGTCATACCGGGCAAGGATGGTAAAAACACATTCATTGCCAGCGGTCCTAATGAGGCTGCCAATACAAGTGTGATGATATGAGGCGCTGTGGTTTTATTCATCGGCCTACGGTTCGAACTTTCTAAGAATACTTTCGCGATAAATTGTGTAAATACCACTCGCAACGATAATAACTGAACCAAGGATGGTTAGATTGTCAGGGATTTCATCAAATAGATAAATTCCAATAATAACAGCAAACAACAGCACCGAGTATCTAAATGGCGTTACAACAGCAACTTCGCCTACGCGCATGGATGACACAATGCCAAAAAAGCCAGTGATTAAAAACAAAGATGCCGCAGCAAGCCAAGTAACGTCCTTTGCGGTTACCGGTTGCCACGTTTGCCAAATGCTTAGAACGCAGGCAGCAATCATAACCGTTATTACAGTTACCAAGCTAACAAACAAACTACTGACGTCTGAATTGAGTTTGCGGGTGGCTAAGTCACGCAAACTCGCACCAAAAACAGCAACCAAGCAATACAGTGCGTAGATGTTAAAACCTTCAAGGCCTGGTTGGATAATAAAAAGCACGCCAATTAACCCGATCAAAATAGCAAGTATACGTCGCCATCCAATTGCTTCACCAAAGAAAAAAGCAGCGCCAAGTGTAATTGTGAGGGGGAGCGCTTGCATAATGGCCGATGCGTTTGCAAACGGCATGTTGAATAAAGCCGTTAAAAATGAAAATGTGGCGATGATTTCACCCGCTAGACGCCATAAAAAAGGCTTTTCAAGGATCGATGATAGCGGACTTAATTGTTTCGTCATGACGCAAATAACCGCAAGGATACTTGCCGCAAAGCACCCACGTATAATGAGCAATTGGCTTAGGGGTAAATTACTGGAGCTAAACTTCAAAACAGCATCACCGCAGGCAAAACTTGCCATTGCAAGCAGCATATATGCACTGCCTTTTATGTTCTCATTTGCGGTAATTGATCTCATGTCTTGGGTCCTGACCCATAAGACTGTGAAGTATCATACAAAAAAAGGACAGTTTTATTTCAGTTTATGTTCGCCTTATTAACCAAATATACGGAATTTATCATTATTTTTTAAAAGACTAGGGTTAGGAGTGCCCCACTCCTTGAAATATGGACGATGTTAGTGAAGTTCAAAAATGCCATGAATGGAATTCAATTCCGTGTTTCTGTTTTGATAGCAGGACTTGCTGTCACGCTTATGCTTGGCCAACTTTTATCTGATACGCTTCTCGAAACACGTAAGGCGCAAGATGCACGTTTAGCTGAGGCGCGCACCATGACCAATGTTGTTGCGCGTAGTCTTGAGAAGCAATTCGATTTCTTTGATCTGTCCGAAATTGAAGGTATTTTAGGGTCCGTCAGACAAGCCAAGAATGTTAAACAGGTTTTGGCAGTAGACCCAGGGCATACATTTTTTCTTGATGGTGATCCACAAACCCCAGAAATTTTAGCATTTGAGAATGTGCCGGAACAATCACAAGCACTTGAAACATCAAAAGCAACATATTCTGTTGAAGGTGATACGATCACCGTTGCTGAGCCTCTCTTGCGCGGAGGCGGCGTTATCGGTTCAGTTATGATCCGATATGAAAACCCGGGGTTTGGCGAGATCATGTTGCCAATCGTGCGTTCGAATTTATTTTCAACCATTCCTATTTTGATACTAGGTCTTTTAGTGGGGGGTATTCTCGTTCGTCAGATTACAACGCCGCTATTACGCCTGAGTAATGCTGCCAAGGAAGTTGCAGAAGGTAACTTGGAAGCTCAAATTCCCGTAAGCGGACCAAATGAGATTAGTAATCTGGGGTTCGCTTTTTCTGGGATGATTGAAAAGTTGAAGCAGAATATTGGCCAGATTTATGAGCTTGCCTACGTTGATCGTACGACACAATTGCCAAATAGAGAGTTTTTCCGTAAAGAACTTAGCCGCGCAATCCGTCGCGTTGCAAGGCAGAGAACAACTGGTGCCTTGCTCTTCGTTGATCTTGATGGGTTCAAGAAAGTCAATGACATGCACGGTCATGATGTTGGCGATATTTTGCTGCAACAGTTTTCTGAACGTTTGGCAACTGTATTGCGGGCCGAAGATTTAGTGGGTTTTAAAACAGTTCACGACGCTGATTCCGATTTGGAAGAAGAAACGAACGCTCAGAAAAACAAACAAATGCTAGCACGCCTAGGTGGTGATGAATTTACTGTGCTTCTATCAGAGTTGAGAGAGGCAACAGACGCTGCAACCGTTGCTCAACGCATTATTGATGCTGTTTCTGATCCGTTCACGGTAGGCGAAACAACCGTTACCATTGGTGCTTCCGTTGGTATTGCTATCTTCCCACAAGATGGTTCTGACTATCAAACCATTCTCAAAAGCGCTGATATGGCAATGTATCAAGCCAAGGATGAAGGCAAAAATACGTATCGTTATTTCTCAGAAGAGCTGAACGTAGAGGCTTCGCGCCGTATTGTTATTGAAAATGATTTGCGGATTGCGCTTGAGGATGAAGAAAAAGAACAGCTTCAACTCTTTTACCAACCAAAGGTTGATTGCAAAACAGGTAGACCAAAGTCTGTGGAAGCGCTCGTGCGTTGGAACCATCCTGAAAAGGGCATGATTCCGCCTTTGGATTTTATCAATGTTGCTGAAGATTGCGGGTTAATCTTGCCACTCGGTAAATGGGTGCTTGAAGAGGCTTGTCGTCAAATTATTCGATTTACTGAAAACGGGATGAATATTTCTGTTGCGGTTAATATTTCGACAGCGCAATTTGATCGTCCGGATCTTTCAAAAATTGTAATTGATGCTGTTGAAATGTCGGGTGCTGACCCAACCAAGCTAGAGTTAGAATTGACTGAGAGCATGGCAATGCAAAACCCAGAACGCGCGCTGGAGCATATTAATGCGCTTAAAGCGATTGGTATTCGTTTCGCAATCGATGATTTTGGAACAGGCTATTCTAACCTTTCCCAGCTTTCACAATTGCCATTTGATGTATTTAAAATTGACCGTTCTTTCATCCAGATGTTGACAAACAGGGATGATGCACATGGTCGCGTAATTGTTCGTACAATTTTGGCGATGGCAAATAGTCTTAATTACGAAACGATTGCAGAAGGCGTAGAAACAGTCGCTCAATTAGAGTTTTTAAGTGAATATGGCTGTGATTATGCGCAAGGGTTTTATTTCGCGCGGCCAATGCCAGAAAGCGAGTTTAACATCTGGTATGCTGCATGGTTGGCAAAAGATGCTAATAGTCTAGCCAATGTAATGCGCCAAGGTGCTGCCGCTTAACTGCCATAAACACATGTAAGTTTATTCGCGCATTTAAAACCCTATGACAAATAATAGGTTGTTTTTACTTATTTCGATAGTAGTCTGGTATTGTTATGAGAGTTTTTGAAATCTAAAAATTATTATTTTTTTAGAGAAGTGTGGAACATTGACTAGATTAAAAACACCGTCAGTATTGTTTGACATCCTGAATTCATTTGTGTGTTTGGCGCGATCATTAAACCTGTCGCATGCCTCGAAAGAGCTTGGGTTCACGCGGCAAACAATAAAACGGCATATCACTGATCTAGAAACAAAAATTGGAACGCGACTCTTTGATTTAGAGAATCGTAAATATGTCCTGACTGAGGCCGGCAAAGCTGCATTACCCGGTGCGAAGAAAATACTGCTCAACGCAAATTCCTGGTTTGATCTCTTAACTGATAAGCTGGTTATTAAACAACTCAAGCAGGCTGAGGGTGGAGCAAATCTAAATGTCCTACAAAAACATCCCGTTTCTCTTCTAAATCAGGAAGGCCCGGAATGCCTTAGAAATGTGCTCCTGAAATGGGTCGAGTCGGGCGGTAGGCTAGAGCATCCCTCGATGGTGGAAATGCAATCACGCGCCGTAAATTTTAGAAAGCAGGGGGCATTCTGGATTTGTATTCATATTGGCCAACAATCATCCATGGCAAGTTGGCTGGGTGAAGAGCACGCTTCAAGTGCTGCCGGAGAGTTATTAGAAGAAAGCCCAATGATTGGTAATTATGCCATTGATGCAATCGAAGCCTATGATGAGACTTATTATACGGGTGATTTGGTGTATGATCATATCTCTGCATGGTTGCCGCATACAAAAGGTGGGTCGCCAAGCATTGTAAACTATCAAAGACTGGTGGTTCCGTGCATTTTTCCGAACAACGAACGGCTTGTTTCGTCCTTTGTGGTCAGGACCAATGATATTAAAATTAACAATATTCCTGATAGTGAAATACCAAAAATGGAAGAGAAATGGGTTATGAGTGATTGGGCGTAATGCTCAATCCCCGATTGCATAAACTTGATTAAAATACCTCAACCGTAATGCGCAAGAAGCGAAGGCTGGAGTATTTATATGCAAAGTTCTGATTTCACCGAACTCAAATTCAACTCAGACTCAATTATCAGAATTATCGAGAAACTTGGTTTAACCCTTAAGTCAGGGCGCAATTTACAAGAGTTTAAAAGCATTGTTGATGGTCAGCCGGCCAGACACCCGATTGCCTCGATGTTTCATCAAACGTGCGAGAGTGATCAAGTTGATGACGTGTTGTGGCTTGCAGGTTTTAGCAAAAGCGGCGAGTTAGTGCATACTCAGGCAATCAAGCTATTTGATATCGGCCAGCTGTCGCTGGAGGCGTTTCTTCATAATCAGGTGTGGAACATATTTCCACCAGGATATAGCCCGGATTACACTAAGCGCAAATTTCATTTGTCCGATGATGCAAAGAAAATGCGCGGTAAGATTGTGTATCACGGTGAAATTTGGCTCAAAGACCAGTATCGCGGTGGTGCATTGTCCGTTTTACTATCACGTTTAATGCTAATTTGGAGTGTCATCCTGTGGCGACCAGATTATATCTTAGGATTTCAACTTCCTATAACTTCTATGAAGGGGCTTGCGGTCCGCGAAAGTTATATGCGGATGGAGCAACGTTCGCTCGTTATGTTTAATGAGCAAACAGAGGCGTTTTTTGAAGCTTGGCTGGTATGGATGAACCAGTCAGAGGCCGTTTTTAATCTTAAGCTACCCGCAGAGTTTATTGCTGAATTGTTTGAGCCTGAGCGGGTGTGATCGTAGTTGGTCGAAGATACTGACAAATTTGCTTTAAAATTTGCCTCAACATCAGCCGCAAATTTTCTCAAAAACCCCCTTGCGCTTTGAAAAACCAGGGGTTATGTACTCTTTAGAAGTTATGTTTGGTGTGCGAAATGGAGTATTCCGTCTTGCGCGCCTGTTTTTATGTGCTTCTGTATGTGGCGTTATATGTGCGATTGAATAGCATGTGGGCGGTTCGTAATTTAGATATAAGTCATTAATTTTAAACAGAATTCAGGCAAATTCACATGGCGGCCAAAACTAATCCTTTTACCTTTTTGCAGCAGGTTCGTACTGAGGTTTCTAAGGTAACTTGGCCAACGCGCAGGGAAACAACAACAAGTGCGATCATGGTCTTCATCATGGTTTTTATCGCAGGCGTGTTCTTCTTCCTTATTGACAAAGTGCTAAGCTGGTTTGTGCAATTGCTGCTTTCGTTGGGTGGCTAACGGGTTTTAAACCCAATTAATACGAGGGAATTGCAGGTAAAATGGCGCACCGTTGGTACATCGTTCATGCTTACTCAAATTTTGAGAAGAAAGTAGCTGACTCGATTGAAGAGCAGATCAAGCAAAAAGGTCTTGAGCATCTTTTTGAAGCCGTGATGGTGCCCGTTGAGAAGGTTGTTGAGGTTCGTCGTGGTCGCAAGGTTGACGCTGAGCGTAAATTTTTCCCGGGCTATGTGCTTGTTAAGATGGATATGACCGATGAAGCATTTCACCTGATCAAGAATACGCCGAAAGTAACAGGCTTCCTCGGTTCCGATAATAAGCCGCAACCAATTACTCAGCGTGAAGCTGATCAAATCCTAAATCAAGTGCAAGAGGGTGTGGATAGACCGAAGCCTTCTATCATGTTTGATGTGGGTGAGAATATCCGCGTATCAGATGGTCCGTTCGCGTCCTTCAATGGAGTTGTTCAAGAAGTTGACGAAGAGCGCGCGCGTTTGAAGGTGGAAGTATCAATTTTTGGCCGGGCAACTCCGGTCGATCTCGAATATGGACAGGTAGAAAAGCTCTAGTCTGCTCATAGAACCTCGCGGGAGGGGAGGTTGATCTGGCCGATCAATTAAAACCGTACCGCGAAACTTTAAATCCGCTGACTTATTCAGCACATTAAAGGAATAAATAATGGCCAAAAAAATTGAAGGTTACCTAAAATTGCAGGTTCCTGCAGGTAACGCATCTCCTTCGCCGCCAATTGGTCCGGCTTTGGGTCAGCGTGGTCTGAACATCATGGAATTCTGTAAGGCGTTTAACGCAAAGACACAGGAAATGGAGAAAGGTGCTCCGATTCCGGTTGAAATTACCATCTATGTGGACAAATCGTTCACATTCGCGATGAAGCAGCCGCCAATGTCTTACTTTATCAAGAAGTCGCTTAACTTGTCTTCTGGTTCTAAGGAGCCTGGTCGTGTTGTGGCTGGTAAATTAAAACGTGCGCAAGTTCAGGAAATTGCTGAAAAGAAAATGGCTGACCTAAATGCAAGCGATATTGAAGCTGCAATGCGAATTGTAGAAGGTTCTGCCCGTTCGATGGGTATCGAGGTGGAGGGATAATCATGGCTGGTAAACGTTATAAAAATGCCGCTGAAGGTATCGACCGCAATAATCTTTATGGTTTGACTGAAGCTGTTAGCATGCTCAAAGAGCGTGCTGGTGCAAAATTTGACGAGACTGTTGAAGTTTCATTGAACCTTGGTG
>CAZXZQ010000103.1:0-8624 GCA_964645215.1 uncultured Rhizobiaceae bacterium
ATATTTCAAGATTAATTTATATAAATGTGCATTATTATGCTATTTTTTCTTTAATAACACTTCCTCAGTCTCAATTCGCACCAGCCTTGCTGTAAACTCGCTCACCGATTCCAGAACCTTTTCCGGCTGATCCCGATGAGGGGAATGCCCACAATCCTCTATGATTGCGACATCCACCGGTGCATAGCTGCGGGATGATATTTCCTCGATTTGTGCGAGCGTGCCATATGCATCCTGTGCGCCCTGAATGGCGAGGGTCGGAATGCGTAAATAGTCGATGACTTCACTTACATTCCATTCCTTAAACTCTGGGTCGAGCCATGCGCTGTTCCACCCCCAAAACGCGCAATCAACATCGTCATGATATTTCGAAAGACGTGCGTTCAAATCACCCTGCTCATACAGTTCTTTTGACTGCTCAATGGATGAAAGCCCCTCCGGCTCTGTGAAGTAATGCGGCGCCATGACAATGAGACCACGAATCCGGAAGTCTTCCAAACTGCCCACATAGATTGAGGCAATCGTCCCCCCATCGCTATGGCCCATCAGAATGCCTTTTTCAAGGTTGATGGCATCAAGCACTTTCGGCAATACGTCCACCGCTTCTTGCGTCATATAATCAAGCGGACGCGGCAATGCGCATGGAGAGGATTTGCCGTAGCCAAACCGACTATAGACGAACACACCAAGGCCTGTTGTTTTGGCGAGTGCCTCAGGAAAGTCTTTCCAAAGCGCGACAGAACCAAGGCCTTCATGCATGAGAATGATGGTTGGAGACTGCGCAGGTGCTAAACCATGACACGCATATTCAAGCCGCCCGCCATCAATTTCGAGAAATCCGGCAGCACCATCCGCCCAAACAAAATCTGTCATCTTCTAGTCCCGCAATTTAAAGCGTTGAATTTTTCCTGTTGCAGTTTTTGGAAGTTCCGAAACCACTTCCACCCAGCGCGGATATTTCCATTTGCCGATATCATTCTGCACATGGGATTTGAGGGTTTCAGCAATACCATCTGCAGCCACACCTTCTTTCAACACCACGAATGCTTTTGGTTTTTCGAGGTCTTCATCGTCGCGAGCTGGTACGACAGCTGCTTCCAAAACATCTGAATGAGATGACAGGCTCTGCTCCACTTCAAATGGAGAGACCCAAATGCCAGACACTTTGAACATGTCATCGGTTCGACCACAATAGATGTAACGTCCATCTTCGCGGCGCTCGTATTTATCACCAGTTCGGGTCCACTCCCCTTCAAAGGTTGTGCGGCTTTTTTCACGCTGGTTCCAATAATCTGCAGCAGCGGAATTGCCGTTGACGAGAAGCTCACCGACTTCACCAACGCAGACTTCTTCACCTATTTCATTCACAAGTCGCAGTTCATATCCGGGCACGGCGACACCAGATGTGCCGTAGACTACATCGCCTGGTTGGTTGGAAAGAAAGATGTGCAGCATTTCGGTAGAACCTACACCATCTAGAATTTCACAGCCTGAATGGGCTTCCCACTCATTGCCCACTTCCTTAGGCAGAGCCTCACCAGCGGAAAGGCAACGACGCAAATCTGCCTCAACCTTCACACCGCTCGATTCAAGATGTGCATTCATCGCCGCGTAAAGTGTTGGAACACCGCAAAATACATTTGGCTTATGCGCATTGAGAATATCCACGACTCCATTGGGAGTTGGGCGGCCTGAAAGAAGGAGCGTTGTAGCGCCAACAGACATGGGGAAGCTGATGGCATTACCCAGACCATACGCAAAGAAAAACTTGGCAGCAGAATAAACTACATCATCCTCTTTAATGCCCAGCACATCCTTGCCATAAGTGTCGGCCGTAAATTGCATGCTGCCATGGACATGGCGCACGCCTTTGGGTTGACCAGTAGAACCCGACGAGTAAAGCCAAAAGGCTGTTTCATCGGAGATAACATTTATTGCAGCACGACCTTTGCATCCATCAAGCTCTTGATTGAAGTTGAGGTGACTACCCGCATCATCGCCAATAACAAAGACTTTTTTGATATAGGGATTGTCCGCAAGGATTGGCTCCACCACGGGCAGAAGCGCTTGCGAAACAAACAATGCACTGGAGCGACTGTCGCGCAGTATCGCATCATAAATGTCGGTTGCAAGGAGCGTATTGATCGCAACCGGCACAATACCGGCTTTCATGCTGCCAAAAAAGATGATTGGGAATTCTATCTGGTCGAGAATTAAAAGCGCGACACGTTCTTCACGGTGAATGCCATGTTTTTCATAGAGTGAGGCAAGCTTGTCGCTTTCCTCAGACAACCCCTTGTAAGTGATTGTGCGTTTTGCACCATCCGTTTCAATAAATGCAGGTTTGTCTGCCACTGCGCCTGTTGCGTGTCTGTCTACAAAATAATACGCCGCATTTTGATTTGCCTCACCCATAAACCCCTCCAGATTTTGAATTGCCTTCGGCTAGTATCTTCACACTAACGCTGAAGAGTTTCAAGAACCGGAAACGTAATTCAACTCAGCGACATAATTAGAGCAATTTGATCACATCATTCAGATGATTTCTACACGCGCGAAGTGTTCGCACGACTTGCTTCTTAAAATCATAATCGAAGTTTTCCCGCTCACTGGCGATACCAATGCCCGCAGTGAAGGGGCCATCAAGCATGAATGGCATGGCCAGCCCTGCGACACCCAATTCAAATTCATTGTCTGAAAATGCATAACCATCCTTCATGCAATTGATGATGATATCTTCCAATTGCTGTCGGTTTGTAATCGTATCAGGCGTGATTTTTGTAAGCGGTGCGTTTTTCAAAATATCCTGAATTTGTGCGGGTTCAGTTGCGATTAACAAAGCGCGACCGATGCTGGTTGATAAAATAGGCACACGACTGCCGATGGTCAGCCCCAAGCTAACGGCATTATTTTCAAGGGCGGCATGCGCCAAATAAAGCGCATTGTAATCATCCCGCATGGCGAGGTAGATCGGCGTACCCAGATCGCTAGAAAATTGATTTAAAATTGGCACAATGGATTTTGTTATCTGCCTGCTTTGCAGAAACCCGCCTGAAATGGTGAGAATTTTCGGCGTTATGCGGAATTGCTTGCCGATTTTGCGCACGTATCCTTCTTGTTCAAGCGTTAAGACCAGACGCCGGGCTGTTGCCCTGTCCATATCGGTCATATTGGCAACATCAGCAATCGACACATCTCTTTCAGACAATTCGAGCGCTTTTAAAATTTTAAGCCCTTTGGCAAAGGTAAGCGATATATCTGGTCTGGTTTTCATTTGTTCTTCTTTGATTGTTAAAACCAAGCCTTGTTTGATTGACACGCATGAAAAATTTATATTATAAACTTTCGCGCTTTAATTTATTATTTGAGCGATAATCGCACATTTTATAGTTTGCGTCAACAACAACGAGGAGACAGACATCATGATGAGCCAAGAGCAAAATGATGCGCTGACCAGAGTAGGCCCGAATACACAAGCAGGTTCCGTGTTGAGGCATTATTGGCAACCAGCAGCACTTGCTATTGAACTCGAAGGTCCAAGGCCGGTAGTGCCTGTTAATCTCCTAGGTGAAAAACTTGTTTTATTCAAAGATGAGAGCGGTAATCTTGGCCTAATCGGGCGCCATTGTCCGCATCGCGGTGCTGATCTTTGTTATGGGCGTCTTGAAGATAACGGCTTGCGTTGTCCATTCCATGGCTGGCATTTTGACAATACGGGCCAATGCGTCGAGCAACCAGGCGAACCAGAAGACAGTGAGATGTATAAACAAATCAAGACCACGGGCTACCCGGTTGTTGAAAAGAACGGCATTGTCTTTGCCTATATGGGGCCGGGCGAACCGCCTGAATTTCCTGCACTTGATTGTTTTACGGCACCAGATACGCATGTCTTTGCCTTTAAAGGCCTATGGGAATGCAATTGGCTACAAGCGATGGAAGTGGGCATTGACCCGGTACATGCATCCTTCCTGCACCGCTTTTTAGAAGATGAAGACCCGGCAGACAGTTATGGCAAACAGTTCCGCGACAAAGCAGCCAATACGGATATTCCAATGACGCAATTGCTGCGCGAATATCCCCGCCCTGAAATTAAGGTCGAAGAAACAGATTATGGAATGCGATTGGTAGCCCTTCGCCATCTTGATGGTGGCCGGACACATGTCCGTGTCACCAACCAGATTTTCCCTGAAGCAATCTGCATTCCGATGTCGAATGAGATGACCATCACGCAATGGCATGTGCCCATTGATGATGAAACTTGCTATTGGTATTCAATGTTCACAAGTTTCGGCGCGCCAGTAAACAAGGAACTCATGCGCGAGCAACGGCTGAAGGAACATACGCTGCCTGATTATGCACCCATCAAAAATGCGCGAAACCATTATGGCTTCAGCCCCGATGAACAGCGCAGCCAAACCTATACTGGCATGGGGCTCGACATTAATGTGCATGATCAATGGGCAGTTGAATCGATGGGCCGAATTCAAGATCGCACCAATGAGCATCTTGGCAGCACGGATAAAGGCATCATAAAATATCGACGCATGTTGCGCGCTGCAATTAAAAGCCTTGAGGAAAATAATAAAGCTGAACTTCTTATGCAAAACGGCTCGACCAGTTCAATTCAAGGCCCGGTCTCAATCGATGCGATTGGCATGGACGGAGAAAACTGGGAAGATGTCTGGGTAAACAGCGATAAAGCACGGCGTGACGCCTGCGACTGGTCATGAAGGCAGAAGAGGAAACATTGTGTCAGCTGCCACAGCCGAAAAAATTATAGCGCAAGCCCAATCTGCCAATCTGGAAACGCTCCGTGTGTTGTTTCCAGACCAGCATGGCATTTTGCGTGGCAAGTCCGTTGTTGCGTCCAAACTCGAAAGCATTTTGAAGAGCGGCGTTAAAGCACCTTCCACCATTCTCCTGAAAGACACTTCGCAACGCACTGTCTTTCCCGTATGGGAAGCAGATGCGGGATTTGGTCAAGGCGCTCTTGTAGGCTCTGGCGATATACATCTAATGCCTGACCTTTCTACCTTCAGAATATTACCTTGGGTTGAGAAAACCGGGCTTATTTTGTGTGACATCGAAGACAAGCAGGGCAACGCAATTTCGTTCACGCCACGCGCGGTTTTAAAGAACGCCATTACTCAGCTTGCTGAAGCAGGTTTTGAAATGGTTTGCGGCCTTGAGGTTGAGTTTCATGTTTTTCAATTGAAAGAAGAACAACCAGAAGGCGCTGGCATGCCGCCACCGCCTCCTGAAGTGACAGAGATAGACAATGAAAACCCGCCAAATGTATCGCACTTAACGCGCCATTATGAATTATTAGGCGACGCCAAGTATGACGCGATGTCAGGCATTATCAATATACTTCGTAAAAATTGCGAAGCGCTGGGCCTTGCTATTCAGGGCGTTGAAACCGAATTTGGGCCAAGTCAATTTGAATTTGTGTTTGATCCCGCAGATCCACTCACGCAAGCCGATAACATGGTTTTATTCCGCTCCATGGTAAAGCAGGTTTGCACCCGATATGGCTATCACGCGAGTTTCATGTGCAAACCCAAAATCGACGCCTGTGCCGCAAGCGGTTGGCATTTGCATCAATCAATTTTAGACACGAAAACTGGCAAGAATACCTTCATTTCTGCTGATGACGAATTGACTGACATTGCCAGCGCATGGATTGCAGGCTTACTCGAACACGCAGCAGAAAGCTGCCTCATTACCACGCCAACCATTAATGGATACAAGCGCTACTCAGTTGGGCAGCTAGCGCCAAACAGGGTACAATGGGCGAATGATAATCGCGGCGCTATGATCCGTTCACTCATTGCAAAAGATGATCTTGCCAGCAGAGTAGAAAATCGCATCGCCGAACCGGCAGCTAATCCGTACTATGTGTTTGCGAGCCAAATCCTCTCAGGTCTATCTGGCATCAAACAAGGGTTGAAAGCACCTGCTCCGGTTGAAGAACCATACAACACAGATGCGCCTCTATTACCAACTTCAATGCTTGATGCTTTAAATGCCTTTCGGACAGGCTCACTTTACGCCAATATGATTGGCGAAGATTTTGTGTATTATTATCAACATCTCAAACAGGCTGAATGGGACAGATATTTAAGCGAGATTTCTGATTGGGAACATCGCGAGTATTTTTCTCTTTTTTAAAAGACACACAGCGGATAAAAAACAGACATGAACTTTGCAAAATTAAACGACGTTACCATTCATCATCAACTCATCGGCGCAGCTGAAGGCAAGCCAACCATTGTGTTTGCCAATTCGCTCGGGACAGACTTCCGCATCTGGCGAGATGTCGTTGTTGGCCTGGCAGGTGAAGCAGCACTCATTAATTACGACAAGCGCGG
Source organism: uncultured Rhizobiaceae bacterium (assembly GCA_964645215.1). GTDB lineage: Bacteria > Pseudomonadota > Alphaproteobacteria > Rhizobiales > Rhizobiaceae > JAALLB01. The sequence goes on from CAZXZQ010000103.1 coordinate 6,372, forward strand.
ACACGGATTATCTGACATTGGCAATTCTCCTTATACCATTGACGACCATGTAGACGACCTCATCGCCTTACTTGATTATCTAAACGTGTCTGGCGCGGTGATTTGCGGCGTGTCAGTCGGCGGCATGATTGCGCAAGGTGTATACGCCAAGCGCCCGGACTTGGTGCGCGGGCTTATTCTCTGCGATACAGGCCATAAGATTGGCACACAAGATTTATGGAATGATCGTATTGCCGGGATATCAGAGGCGGGCCTTGAAGCGTTTGCGGATCCAATCCTAGAGCGCTGGTTTACGCCTGAATTCAGATCGCCGGATAATGCTGCTCTCGCGGGCTATCGCAATATGCTTACGCGTACCACACTTAAAGGTTATATTGGCACCTGCACCGCTCTGCGTGATGCAGATTTTACCGAGGATGCGCCGCGCATTGCTGTTCCCACGCTTTGCATGGTGGGTGATCAAGATGGCTCTACACCGCCTAGTCTTGTTGAAGAGCTTTGCGCACTCATTCCAAAAAGTCAGTTTGAATTGGTTGAGCATTGCGGACATATTCCAAGCATTGAACAGCCGGAAGCCGTGTTGAAACTCATTCGGAATTTCCTTACGCGCAACGGATTTTACGAGGATGCATCATGAGTGAACGCTATAATCAGGGCATGAAGACACGCCGTTCGGTTTTGGGCGATGCGCATGTTGACCGTGCGGAAGCAAATAAGACCGAATTCGACGCGCCATTTCAAGAACTCATCACCGAGGGCGCTTGGGGGCATGTTTGGTCTGGCGAACAATTCACTAAACGCGAACGCTCCATCGTCACTATTGCTCTGTTAGCTGCCCTTGGTCATGATGAAGAAGTTGCAATGCATGTGAGGGCCGCAGCAAACACAGGTGCAACACAAGACGACATTCGCGAAGCCCTAATGCATGTGGCAATTTATGCAGGTGTCCCGGCAGCCAATCATGCCATCAAAATTGTCAAACAGACTTACGCAGACATGGATGATAAGAATGCGTGATGTCAAAGGCGGACGCAATTGGCGAGATATGCCAGACCAGCTTTTTCCTGACTATAAATCAGCACGTATCCGTGCGCCGCAGCAAGCGCCTATAAAACTTGAAGGCGGTTGGGATAATTCTTTGGTTATGTCACCGCAATGGCCGGAGATCGCAAGCGAAGATGCAGATCTTACAATTAATGCGCGTGTTGATGGAGATCCGATTGGCGAGCGCATACTTGTTGAGGGTAAAATTCTCAATGAGAATGGCAAATCAATTCCCAATGCTCTGATCGAAATCTGGCAGGCAAATGCGGCAGGCCGTTATGTTCATAAGGAAGAGTTACACCCTGCTCCTCTGGACCCCAACTTCATGGGTGCGGGACGCTGCATAAGCGATGCAGATGGTTCCTATCGGTTTATCACCATCAAGCCCGGCTCATACCCTTGGGGTAATCATCGCAACGCATGGCGGCCTGCGCATATTCATTTCTCTGTTTTTGGCATTGGCCTCGCGCAACGATTAATCACACAAATGTATTTTCCGGGCGACCCGACATTGCCTTACGACCCGATTTTCAATTCAACGCCAGACGCGGAAATTCGCAATCGTTTAATTTCACGTTTTTCGATGGAAGATACTGTGCCGGAATGGGCGCATTGTTACAAATTTGATATCGTGCTTGCCGGACAATATGCAACGCCATTTGAAGAGGGCCATGCCCATGGCTGACATGAAAGAGTTCGGCGCCATGGACGTTACGGATCGTGGAGGCAAGCATGATTATCATTATGAAGATGCCAAACATATTCCTGCGACTGCCGGACTTACACCCAGCCAAACCGTAGGGCCGTTTTTTGCCTATGGCTTAACGCCCGGCGCTTATGGCTATCCGCTTTCAGAAATGCATTTGACCAAGCTTGCAGGCGATGATGTTGAAGGCAAACGCATCATAATCGAAGGACAAATATTTGATGGAACGGGCAGCTCTGTTCATGATGCAGTCGTGGAAATTATCCAAGCCGATGACAATGGCAATTACATTAAAGCGCGCAACACTGCATTTACTGGCTTTGGCAGATATGGAACCGGCACAAACGGACCAGAAGCAAATGGTGGCGACACGCGTTTTGTCTTTGAGACGATCAAACCTGGCATCACGCAAAAGGACTACGCATCATCCATAACACTCGTCATCTTTATGCGCGGACTTTTGAACCATTGTATCACGCGCGTTTATTTTGAAGGCGATGATT
>CAZXZQ010000104.1:0-8513 GCA_964645215.1 uncultured Rhizobiaceae bacterium
CATATCTATAGAGGCTGCAATGCCATTTGAATCGGCAATGTTTCAAAACATATATATTTCTGACGTGCCCAACGAAATATCCATGTTTCATATTTTGGATAAAATAGAACATTAGGATAGGGAAGAACAAAAAAATTAATTTATAATTTTGTTTTTTAAATTGTAGGGCTATGCAAGACTTTATCGAGAACTTGCTTATACACATTATGGACAGGAATTGACTTATGGCCTCAGCACAGAAGCCAACTGGCGCAAGACGTAGAACAACAACGCGGGCAAAAAAACCGGCTACTATTGATCTGAAAGCAACGGAAGTAAAAGCCGAGGCTGAAAAAGCTAAATCTGCTGCAAGCAGTGCTGCTGACGCTAAGCCAGCAGACGTGAAAACGAGCGCCAAGACGGAAACTGCGAACACAAGTTCTGATAAGAAATTTGGGCGTGAGGCTGCTAAATCTGGTGCCAAAGCAAGTGATGCTGCAAAAACTGAAACAGCAAAAAAAGAAACGGCGAAGGCTGATTCGAAGCCTTCAAGTGAAAAGCCAGCAGCGGCGTCTGCTAAGCCAGAAAAAGCGTCTTCTGCACCAAAGTCAAATTCTGGCGGGGGCATGCGTAGCGGATTGGTCGGTGGCATTTTAGGGTCTTTGGCAACGGTTGCAGGTCTTGGTGTGGTCGGTCAAATGGATAGTGCGCCAAGCATTCCGTTAATTGGTTCTTTGTATGAAAAAGGTGCAGCTGGAACTGATACAGGTGGTGGTTTTGAAGCGCTAACTGCGCGGTTGGATGCTTTGGAAGCAACCGGCGGTTCTTCTAGCGCAGCAGACCTAAGCGGCATTGAAGAGCGCATTGCGAAACTCGAAACAGCCCCTGCGGCTGCAAACCCTGAAGTCAAAGACACGCTATCAACGCTTGAGGGGGAACTTGCTTCCTTAAAGGAAACGGTAAACTCAAATTCAAGTGCCGTTTCGAATGCAAGTGCAACACCTGCAGTGAATAATAACGGTCTTGAAGCAGCGCTTGCTAAAATTACAGAGCTTGAGGCCGGATTAGCAAATCTTGCGCAGTCAGATGAAATTGATCTTTCTCCGCTAGAAACAAAACTCGCTGAGGTAGAAACAGGTCTTTCATCGCTCAATGAAACGGTAAGCAGCAATAGTGAAAGCGTGGCAGCATTAAATGCTCAATCTTCATCGCTTGAAGAAACAGTTGCTTCGGTAAAGCAAAGTGAAAAAGTTGCTAAATCTGTTGCTGTAAACGCGCTTGGTGCTGCATTGGATAATGATGACCCGCTTGGATTGGCGCTGGCATCTGTTAAATCCTTGATAGGTGAAACACCAGAAACGGCACGCTTGGGTGCACTTGAAGAACAAGGTATCCCATCCCGCAAGGCGTTATTGGATCAATTGTCTGACTTTACGAATTCACTTCAAAATCCTCAGCAGGATATTTCCAGTGGTTCTGTTTCGGATAGATTTTGGGGAAGTATGCAAAACCTTGTTACGTTCCGTTCATCCGGTCCACAAGAAGGTGACAGCACGGTCGCAATTTTAAGTCGCGTAAAAGCGAACCTTGAAACTGGCGATCTTAGTGCACTTCTTTCTGAATGGCAGAAATTGCCACAGGAAGTGCAAACATCGGGTGAGGCTTTCCAAGCGAATGTGAAAACACGTTTGGAAGCGCATGCAATTTATGAAAAGCTTAATGGTTTACTTGCTGAGACAGCGGGCTAGTCGGAGGATATAATGTTTCGTTTTTTGGTTTTTCTTCTGATTGTTCTGTGTTTGGGACTTTTGTTTGCCTGGGTTGCAGAAAATCCGGGTACAATCTTCCTGCAATGGGAATGGCTCGCGACTAAACTTGGTCATCCGGGCGAAGATGTTGGCATTCCGCTAACAGCCGCAATCATTGCTTTGCTCATTCTGGTTACCGTTATTATGTTTGTCGCAAGCTTGCTGCGTGGTATATTCGGCATGCCATCTTTCTTGTCTAGGTTTTTTGATAACCGTCGTCGTGAGCGTGGCTATAAAGCGCTTTCACAAGGTCTTATTGCTGCAAGTTCAGGTGACGTTGATATGGCGAGAAGTTTTGCCAAAGACAGTGGCAGACTTTTAAAGAATGAGCCGCTTGTCGCATTGCTTGGTACTCAAACTGCACTCCTTGAAGGCAAGCGTGAAGTAGCACTAGAAAATTTCAAAACCATGCTTGAAGATGATTCAACTCGCATGGTGGCACTTAGAGGTTTGTTCCTTGAAGCAGAGCGTCAAGGTGAGACTGAAGCTGCACGTCATTATGCAGAAGAAGCTGTAAGGCAAGCACCAGCATTGCCTTGGGCAGGAAATGCAAAATTGCGTTATCAAGCAGGCGACAATGATTGGGATGACGCGCTTCGCACACTTGAAGCTAACCGCTCAGCAGGTTTGATTGATAAGGGTGTCGCTAAACGTCAACGTGCGGTGCTTCTAACAGCTAAAGCAATATCTAAAGAACAAGCTAGTCCTGAAGAAGCGCGCAAATATGCAAAAGAAGCGCATAAACTAGACAAAGGGTTTGTGCCGGCTGCAACAACCTATGCGCGTTCTGCATCAAGAATGGGTGACATTAAAGGTGCATCTAAAATTATTGAAGCATGTTGGAAAGTGGAGCCACATCCTGAATTGGCTGAAGCGTATGCAACCGTGCGTCCGGGCGATTCAGTACAAGACCGTTTAACGCGTGCGCGTAAACTTGCTAAAATTAAAACGTCGCATCCAGAAGGCAATATTGCAGTTGCAATGGCTGCGATTGATGCGTCTGAATGGGAAGAAGCGCGCACCGCGCTTGAGCCGGTTTTGACCATGAATATTACGGAACGTAGTTGTCTTCTCATGGCTGATATTGAAGAAGGCCAGCATGGTGATAAGGGGCGCATGCGTGATTGGTTGTCACGTGCTGTGCGTTCGCCAGCAGATGCGGCATGGGTTGCGGATAATCATGTATCTGAGGAATGGTTGCCGATTTCTCCAATCACTGGCGAGATTGATGCATTTGAATGGAAAGTGCCTGTCGAACAATTGGGTGATACCAATTCTGCGCCTGCGCTTACAGTTGAACAACTGCAAGAAGAAGCAAAGCCTGTTGTGCCAGCGGCACCAATTGTGGAAGAGGCTAAGCCAGAAGAAGAGCAGGCGGAAGTAATCGAAGAAGCGGAAGTGGTTGAAGAAGTTCCTGTTTTGAAAACTGAAGAAACTAAACCTGCTGCTGAGCCTGTTGAAGAAAAAGTTGAAACCGCTAAAGAAGAGGTTTCAGAAGATGTGACCGTCGTGACACTTGATGACGATGATGATGCGAAGTCTGGTGCTGAAGAAAAAGCGGATGCACCTGAAGATGCTGAAGCACCCTCTAATGATAATGATGAAAAACCTGAGGAAACGGTAGATGAGTCTGTTGAAACAAAAGATGAGCAATCTACCAAAGACGATGGGGATGAAGATAACACTGTAGAGTTTCCTCTAAAGCGCCGTCCTGATGATCCTGGTGTTCATCCTGATAAGGAAAAGGGCAAAAAAGGGTTTAGTATTTTCTCTTAAATAATATTCTGCTTTAGGGTCTGTATTAATTCAAACGCAGACCCTATTTAATTACTTTAAACTATGTGCCGGATTTTCTTATGTCGCTTTCCCGTGAAGATGTACTCACCCAATTGTCCAAGGTTAAAGGCCCGGATTTAAAAAGTGATATTGTATCGCTTGGCCTTGTTGATAACCTGCTTGTTGATGGCAGCAAGGTAATTTTTTCAATCAATGTACCTGCCGAACGTGCGCAAGAGCTTGAAGCATTGCGCGAAGCGGCGGAACGCGCGGTGCGTGAGCTTGATGGCGTTGAAAAAGTAACGGCTATGCTCACTGCCGAACGTAAATCAGGCCCTGCTGCAAAAGTGCCGGGTCCGCAAGGTGACAGCGGCGGCAAGGCAGATGTTCCTGGCATTAAACACATTATAGCAGTTGCTTCCGGCAAGGGTGGCGTTGGTAAATCCACGACCTCGGTAAATCTGGCGTTGGGTTTGGCCAGTAAAGGGCTTGCGGTTGGTATATTGGACGCAGATATTTATGGCCCTTCCATGCCGCGCATGATGGGCATTACCGACAAACCGGAAACCGGTGGCAAAACTCTCACTCCGCTGGAAGGCCATGGATTGAAAGTTATGTCTATGGGTTTCTTGGTTGAAGAAGATACGCCCATGATCTGGCGCGGGCCGATGGTCATACAGGCACTCACCCAAATGCTACGCGATGTTGAATGGGGTGAATTAGACGTGCTTGTGGTTGATATGCCACCGGGTACAGGCGACGCTCAATTAACAATGGCGCAGCAAGTGCCTTTGTCTGGTGCTGTGATCGTTTCTACGCCACAGGATATTGCACTGATTGATGCGCGTAAGGGGCTTAATATGTTCCGCAAGGTAGAAGTGCCATTGTTGGGCCTAATTGAAAATATGAGTTATTTTAATTGCCCTAGCTGCGGGGAGCGCTCTGATATTTTTGGCCATGGCGGTGCGCGTGAAGAAGCTGAAAAACTTGATATTCCATTCCTCGGTGAAATTCCGCTCCATATGGATATTCGTACAAACTCTGATGGCGGCACGCCGGTTACGACGTCTGATCCAGATGGTGTTCATGCGATCACTTATAAGGACATAGCGGAAAAAGTGGTTGAGCAACTAGGTCTTCAAGCAGTGACTGCACCGGAGATTGTTTTCGAATAAAGCAAATTGCTTTACCGCTTCAGAAACGTTTCCATCCGGTCAAATGCTTCGTTTAGAAGGTCTGCATCTTTGGCAAAACAGATACGGAACCAGTCCTGCATTTGAGGGTCAAAAGTGGTGCCGGGTGCCAGCCCTACCTTTGCTTCATGGGCAAGCTTTTGTGCAAAACCTGCATTATCTGTTACGCCTTGCACTTGAAAATAAGCATAGAATGCAGCGCGCGGCGGCACGCATGTTATGCCTTCCATCGCGCTTAATCTTGCGATGGATATGTCACGTCCGATTCGCAACCGCTCAATCTGTTCTTTGATGAAATCCTCTCCATCTTCAATAGCTGCCAGGCCGCCAGCCTGTATAAATTCAGGCGCGCAGGACATAGAAAATTCCATCAGTTTTTCAAATTCATATAGAAGCGATGGTGGCAAGGTAAGCCAGCCAAGACGCCAGCCGGTCATCGCCCAAGATTTTGAAAAACTATTGACGATGATGAGCTTGTCTTCTGGCTCGGCAATTTCTGCAAAAGAAGGCGCTGCTTCTTCATCATAAACAATGCGCGCATAAACCTCATCAGAAATAATCCAGGTTCCGCTCTTTCGACAGGCTTCCAGTATTTGCTTGATTTCATCACGCTCTAACATCCAGCCAGTTGGATTATTGGGACTGTTTAAAAGTAAGATTTTTGCAGTTGAAGCTTTTTTAAGCAGTGCATCAAGATCAAGCGTCCAGCCATTATCAGAGGGTTCAAGCGAGACTGTATCAATCTGTGCGTGTTGTAATTCCGGTACGGTTAGTAGGGTCGGGAAAGAGGGCATGGTTGTCACCATTTTATCGCCCGAGTTCATCAAAAGCTGAAAAGCAAGGTTAAGTGCATTCGTGCCAGATGCCGTAATAGCAATTCGATCTAGATTAATTGTATTGTTGTAGAGCGCACTCATATATTTGGCGATTGCTGTTCGCAAAAAAGGCTTTCCTAAACCTTCCGTATAAAATGTGTTGCCTTCAGCCATAGAACGGTTTGCAGCTTCACGAATAAATTCAGGTGTCGATACATCTGGTTCGCCAAACCAAAGAGGCAATATGTCTTCAATATTCATACAGCTGTTAGCTAGAGAGCGGGTTTGAGACACCGCAATGTCTAAACCTTTGCTGGTTAGCATCTGGGTTGCATTCATCAATTATTTGCTTTCGAGTTTTAGGACCGCGACTTGCTGTAATCCATTCATGCCTTCAATGTCTGCGTCAAGTAATTCTGCGGCTAAATTACCTGTGTAGCCTTCCTCGAGGGCCATATCCCAGGTTTTGCGACTTACAATACAGTTTGTACCAAGCACTTTGTTGTGTTTTTCAAGTTTGGCTGATGTATTTACTGGCGCGCCAATTACTGTCATCTCAAGCCGATTGCCTTGACCTACCGCGCCAAAAGCGACCGTGCCACAGGCAATGCCAATGCCGATTTTGTTAAGCCCAACATCAGCAAAAAGAGGCTCTTCATCTTTCCACTTCTGACAGTCTTCAAGCACTGCTTCAGCAGCTTCCATGGCATTCTTTGAGAAAGGCTTTTCGGGATTATCAATGCCGATGGTCGCCATAATGCCATCACCCATAAATTTATCGATGATCGCACCATGATGCTGGAGGATGGGCACCAGCCTACTTTGATATGCGGAGAGAAGTTGCATGACTTCGGAGGGTTCACGATGGGCGGCTAGTTTTGAAAACCCGCGTATATCAATGTTGATGATGGCTGTATTGCGCCTTTCACCTATGCCTGCTTCCAACGTTTCCTGACTTGAACGTATATCATGGGCGACACGCTCATCAAAAAACCTTGAAAAGTCTTTTGCTGCCATTTGCTCTGTAACTGCTGTTACCAGCAAATTGCTTGAGCTATTCACAACAAGCGCCAGTATTGCTGTTACCAAAAGAATAGTAATGATCTTGTCTATTTCTGCACCGATCAAAATTGAGTTGGACGTAAGATACTCAACATAATCACGAGTGATAACCATCTCCTCAGGTTTTATACTGGTTACATAGAAGATCACTAAGGCCCAACCTGCGGCTGCAGTTAGGCCTGCTGCAACCACATATTTCCATTCAAGCCTTAAGGCACGCAAAGCGATAAAGATAAAGACATAAAGTAATGTCGGTGCATTCAGAATAAAAGCTGGTGGTTGTTCATATTGATAATGAAAACTGATGATCAAGGAATATAGAATGGTGAAGTCAATTATGATGGAAAAATACACAGCAATTGAGGGCAGCTCTCTGCGAATTGACCAGATCAAACCAATCATCGAGAGAATGCTATAAGTGCCCAATACATAGGGCACAGGTTGAAAAGCAGCTTCACTGCCTGTTTTTGCCGCAAGTGAATATAACGTGATGAACATCACGACAATGCCAAGCTGAATTACGCGCACAAGCACTTCATTCGTGCGCTCACGTTCCTTCAAATTAGTAAGAACACGTGCAGGCAACATGGATATATCACGCGACCTAAAAACGTTATCAGTGATTTTGACCAAATAATCCAAATGTGGATCCTAAGTATAGATATTATAGTGAAAGCAATAAAATTTAAGAATCAATACCAAAACAATAGCGAAATTGCATTCACTTCCCTATCAATTCATGCGGAGCGATTTTTTGTTCCTATTTTGTTCTTGACAAAATAAGTAAAATGAATAACGATAAAGTTCAAGGGAGGGTTGTCCCATGGTTTCACGCGTACAAACAGTCGCGTTTCAAGGTATTGATGCTGTGCCTGTTGATGTTCAGGTAATGGTTGCACCGGGCAAAATGCATTTCAGCATTGTTGGCTTGCCTGATAAGGCAGTTGCTGAAAGCCGCGAGCGGGTTCATGCAGCACTGCACGCGTCTGGCCTTTCACTGCCACATAAGCGCATTACGGTTAATCTTGCCCCTGCTGATTTGCCAAAAGAAGGTAGTCACTATGATTTACCGATAGCGCTTGGTCTTATGGCGGCACTTGGGGCAATTCCATCAGATGTTCTGCATGCTTATGTGGTGATTGGTGAGCTTTCATTGGATGGCGCGCTTACTGCCGTTACAGGCACGTTGCCTGCAGCAATTGGGGCCAATTCCCAATCGAAAGGTTTGATTTGCCCCAAATCATGTGGTGGGGAGGCTGCGTGGGCAGATCGTGAGATGGATATTCTCGCACCTGAAACACTTATTTCACTTGCCAATCATTTTCGTGGGACACAAGTTCTGTCACGGCCTGAGGCTTCGATTAAAAAAGCGGCAGATAATTTACCTGATCTTGCTGACATTAAAGGACAAGAGACAGCAAAACGTGCATTAGAAATTGCAGCGGCAGGGGGGCATAATTTACTGATGGCCGGCCCACCTGGCTCCGGTAAATCCATGCTTGCGTCACGATTACCCGGTATTTTGCCTGATCTCCTGCCTTCAGAATTGTTAGAAGTTTCAATGATTTCTTCAATTGCAGGGCACTTATCTGGCGGGGAACTTACGAATCGAAGACCATTTCGGGCGCCACATCATTCAGCGTCTATGGCAGCTATGGTTGGTGGTGGCGTTCGCGCAAGGCCGGGTGAGGTTTCGTTAGCACATAATGGGATTTTATTTCTTGATGAATTTCCTGAGTTTTCACCGCAAGTGCTGGATAGCTTAAGGCAGCCGCTTGAAGCGGGTGAAACATCTATTGCGCGTGCAAATCATCGTATTACCTATCCTTCTCGTATTCAGTTAATTGCCGCTATGAACCCATGCCGTTGTGGTATGGCGG
>CAZXZQ010000105.1:0-8441 GCA_964645215.1 uncultured Rhizobiaceae bacterium
CTCTCTATTTACCCTGATTAGAGACCTTATCAGGGTGGGCACATCTGATTTGTTTTATGAAGCAAAAATTGTGCCACTAACAATTTTGGATTTGAGAATGCATCAGACACTCAATACAAACGCTGATATGCAGGCCTATGCGCCTACTTCTGGTCTTAGCAATGGTGCGAGTTTAAAGCAGTATGTGCCAGGGCATATTTCTCGTATTCACGGCGAGGCCCAGCAACCAAAGACCGAAGACAATAAGTCTGCTATTTCTGGTGGCTTTGCAAACAAGCTATTGGGTGTAACATTTTTATTGCTGGTAATTTCAATAGCTTTATACTTGGCTGCAGCTTATTTTGGCGACAATATTTCGCGCGGTGGACATTCAGCATCAACCGAGACCATTGAAGTTGTTGTTGGAAATGACCTGCTTCATGTACCAGCTAATTTTATTCGGCATTCCAATCAGCGCAAAGCAGGCCTTCATCATAGACTTGAGCTTTATATGCACTGGCCAACACTCTCCGGTTACTCGGATGAATTGAGCCACGCTTTTAATACAATAAGTGAAGAATCTGATTTAATCTTCGTGACATTGGAAAAGCGTAGCATGCCATACGATATGTCTGGCCGTATCGCGCCAATTTACAAACGCTTTTTCACAGGTCAACCAACGCCCTATAAGGCAGGACTTGTAAAACAAAGTTTGAACTCTGAAGCAGGTTTTATTGATGAAGACCTATATTATGCAGCAGGCAGTCCCTATCCTTTTGCAACCAGATGCGTGAAAGACAATTCAACCGTTGGCACACCTTATTGTATTAGAGACATTCATCTTTCAGAAAATCTCTCACTGACCTATCGCTTCCATAAACGTATGCTAACAGAATGGATTACGCTAGAACGCAAGCTTCGTGAAACTGTAAAAAACATGCTGATTAAGCCCATTAAAGGCTGATCACGCACTTACATATCCAGATCAATATCCAGAATTGCCATTGAGAAATTATATGAGCGCTCACCTTCGTCTTCATCAAGGTAAAGAACGCCTAAAAACTCATCGCCTTTATAAACTTCACACGAATCTGTTTTCTTTGGGCGCGGTTTAACCGCAAGCTCAGGATTATTAAAAACAGATTTGAAATAGGCGTCGAGTTTTTTGATTTCTTCAGGTGTCACAGTAATCTCCAATCCGCATAAATTAATTGCTGCGTTTTTGCACTTGTTTGGAAAATCTGTAAAGACACAATCTGAATTATAATCGGGTGATTAGCTTTTATCTTCAGCAATGATTTGGTTCATGCTTCTGGATGGTTCAGCACAACCTGCAACACCAACAACCTTACCAGGAATACCTGCAATCGTGACATTTTCAGGCACTTCTTTCAAAACAAGCGAACCTGCAGCAATACGAGAACAAGAACCTATTTTAATATTACCAAGCACCATAGCGCCTGCGCCAATCAATACGCCAGAACCAATTTTAGGATGTCTGTCGCCACCTTCTTTGCCAGTACCGCCTAGCGTAACACTTTGCATGATCGAAACATCATTTCCAAGCTCAACTGTTTCGCCAATTACCAGTGCTGTTGCGTGGTCGATGAAAATACCTTTACCAAATTTAGCAGCTGGGTTGATATCTGTCTGAAACACTTGTGAAGAACGGCTTTGGAGGTAAAACGCTATGTCTTTATTGCCGTTTTCTAGGTTCCAATGCGCAAGACGGTGCGTCTGAATGGCATGAAAGCCTTTAAAATAAAGAATAGGGTCAATCAGGCGCTTACATGCGGGGTCACGGTCATAAACCGCGGCAATATCAATTCGCAATATCTCAGCCCATTCAGGCCATTCAGCCTGCATGGTTTCAAAACTCTGGCGAACAAGATCACCAGAAAAATCACGATTATGAAGTTTTTCAGAAATTCTATAAATGACCGCAGCTTCAAGTGATGAGTGATTTAAAATATTGCTATAAATAAACGAGGACATTAGAGGTTCATTTTGAACAACGGTTTCAGCTTCCTTGCGGACAGCCTCCCATACAGGATCTACTTTCACTGCTTCAATTTTTGCTGTTTTTGACGAAGACATGGGGTTTGTCCTTAAACCTGATAAATATTTTAATTAGTATATGCTCAGTATATGACATAACAAGGTCACGAATAGTAAACAGTCGTTACGTTTTTAAAAATTCTAACACATTCTGCTTATAAACTTTATCACCAACCGCGTTCATATGGTTGCGTTTTGGTATGGGCTTAAACTGCCCATTTGGAATGATGGATGCAAGTTTTTCACCATCAACAGCAACTGAATCTTCAGTGCCAACTGTTACCAAAACCTGCGGTTTCATTTCAGTAAATACAGCTTTATCAATATGCGAGCGCCCACCCATAATGCATGCGGCGAGTGCTTTTAAATCGCTTCCCGTTTGCTTTGCAAAGGCGCGAAATTCAGTGCCAATCTTTGTTGTCACATCATCGTCACTATCAGCCATCAAGCCGTTATAAATCTCACTTGAATCGAACCCGCCCTCAATCATATTATTGCCGTTGCCTGCAAGAATTACCTTATCAACCTTTTCCGGATATAAATGCGCCAGCACTGACGAAATGCGAGCGCCCATAGAATATCCCATAATGTGCACCTTCCCAAGCTCCAAATGGTCAATCAAATTCGCAACATCGCCCGCCATATGCTCAAGTTTATAGTCATCTTGCTCATAAAACTTTGTACTTTCGCCGTGTCCACGATTATCCAGCGCGATTACACGATAGCCTTCATCTGACATGAAATTAATCCAACCAGGGTTTAACCAATTTGTTTTGGCATTCGAGGCAAACCCATGGATCATAAGAATAGGTATGCCCTCCCCCTCATCCAGATAAGCAATTTCAGCAGATGGCAATTTAACGTGGTTCATATGGAAAACTCTCTGGTTACATAAAAATGAAGAATAAAAGACTTGCAACGCTCAATCATTGTTTTAGAAGAGGTATTAGAAAAATCCAACCCTTAAGGGGAAATAGACATGGCGCAATCTGCAGTAGCACATTTTCAAAATGACCAAGGTGTTGAGACGATCAAAATCGGCGTTAAAACGTTTATGTGTTGTGGCGCGAGTGAGCCATATGACCATCCGCATGTCTTCCTTGATATGGGTAGCGAAAACGAGATTGTTTGCCCATACTGCTCAACCAAATATGTTTATTCTTCCAATCTTTCTGGCAATCAATCTGACCCGGATGGCTGCGCTTTCGTAAAGCGTAATCTAGTTATAGAGACGACGGCCTAATTCAAAGCTATATGCGGTTGGTGTCCAGGCACCTGTTCCAAACCCAGCCTCTTTTAATGCCTCGCTTACCCACTGATTGCAAGGATTGAGGATGTTGAAATTGCCTTTTGCTTGATAGAACACATCACCAAAGCCGAATGTTTTATCCGCCAAATGTACTGGGCGACCTTCTTTCATTACAAAGCTTGATTTAATAAAAGCAACTAGCTTAGCAAAACTTTCATCCGGCATATTGATTGCGATTAGATCATTCTCGGCCAGATTGCCAGCAGGTGCGATATGCATAACAGAATTATCGCCTGATATGGCTTTCCAAGCAGTGCTGAATTTAATATCGGAATACTCCGCTGTGCTGGTATAAAACGCTTCAGAGCCCCAACCGATTACAAGATACTCTAATTGCGGATTATCGAGTGGAAACCCAGCTTTACGCAGAAAGTCAAACTCATATAGAGACAGACTATTTATTGGAATTGCAATGTCAGTGTGCAGAAGATTAGCCAATAGGTAAACAGGTTTTTCAAGTGTGGCTTGCTGCTCATTGATGGAATTAAATGAGGCCGGAATTACACCCCCAATACCAGCAGCGATTAAGTATAATAGCACCACCAAGATGGGTGACGCTAAAATCAAACATACTGATAAGAACCTTCGTTTCACAAACCCACCTCACCTCTTTTCTAACTTATCACAAATTAGAGTGGTGAAAATGTGCCTAGTGCAAAATCTGACTTAAGAAGAGTTTTGTGCGTTCATGTTGAGGATTATCGAAGAATGCCACCGGCTCGTTCTGCTCAACGATCTGGCCTTCATCCATAAAGATAACGCGGTTTGCAACCTGACGTGCAAAGCCCATCTCGTGAGTCACACAAATCATCGTCATGCCATCTTCGGCGAGCTGCACCATTGTTTCCAGCACTTCCTTAATCATTTCAGGGTCAAGTGCGGATGTTGGCTCATCAAACAGCATAATACGTGGATTCATACAAAGCGAGCGTGCAATCGCTACACGCTGCTGCTGACCGCCTGAAAGCTGACCTGGATATTTAAGTGCCTGCTCAGGAATTTTGACTTTCTCAAGAAAATGCATCGCAATTTCTTCTGCTTCCTTCTTCGGCATTTTGCGAACCCAGATAGGTGCAAGCGTACAGTTTTCAAGAATTGTCAGGTGCGGGAACAGGTTAAAGTGCTGAAAAACCATACCGACTTCGCGGCGCACTTCATCAATCTTCTTAAGGTCATTGGTAAGCTCATTGCCATCTACAACGATCTGACCTTTTTGATGCTCTTCCAAACGGTTGATGCAGCGGATCATAGTTGACTTGCCTGAGCCTGAAGGGCCTGCCACAACAATTCGTTCGCCGCGCATAACTTTAAGGTTGATGTCTTTCAAGACGTGAAAATCACCATACCATTTATGCATGTCATTGATTTCAATCGCCACATCCGTTTCGGATACTTCAAGTTTTTTAGCTGCAGATTTAGCCATAATACGTACTACCTACCTGTGAGATGTGTTGAGCCTGTCTTCCATGAAAATCGAATATCGCGACATGGCAAAACAGCATAAGAAGAAAATAAATGCGCAGAATACATAACTGGTCATCGCCTGAACTGGCGTTGCCCAAAATGAATCTGAGTGTGAAAGGTTGATCATACCTAGGAAATCCAGCAAGCCGATAATCGAAACAAGCGTTGTGTCCTTGAACAAACCGATGAATGTATTCACGATGCCCGGAATAACAATCTTTAATGCTTGCGGCAGAATGATCATGCGCATGGATTGCCAGTAGTTGAGGCCCACTGCCATCGCGCCTTCATATTGCCCTTTAGGAATGGCTTGCATACCACCGCGCACTACCTCCGCCATATAGGCAGATGAGAAGAGTGCTACGCCGATCAAAGCACGAAGCAATTTGTCGAATGTCACACCGTCTGGCAAGAAAAGTGGAAGCATGACCGATGACATGAAGAGCACTGTAATAAGAGGAACACCGCGCCAGAACTCAATGAAGATCACAGAGAACAAACTTACAGCAGGCATGTTCGAGCGTCGCCCAAGGGCAAGTAAGATGCCGAGTGGAAGTGCGGCCACGATACCTGTCACTGCGATAACCAAGGTCATTACAAAGCCACCCCATAGCGGCGTCTCAACGGGTACCAAACCAAAATCGACAGACATAACAAATAGGATTAAACCTAAGATTGCCATTGCAATTAAAGTGAGTATTGCAGGCTTCGTTGGCTCTGAATCTGTCGCTTTCATATAAGCATAAACAACGCCTGCTATAATGAGTGATAATATAAGAAAATCCACCCAGAACTTGAGCGATGATGGGCTCATAATAGCGTCAGGCAAGAGGAAACCGTTAAAATCAAGATTACCGCCAGAAAGCAAAACGAAAGAGGCAACAGGAAATACACCCAACATGAAGATGAGGTTTTCGCGCTTAAACGGTATTGATGGCATGAGCAGTGGCACGAGGCCAGCAAAGAACATGATCAATACAAGGTTTACTCTCCATAGTTCCGCATCCGGATAACGCCCATAGATAAATTGTTTGAAATATGCGCCAACATAGGGCCAACAGGCAGCCTTCCAGTCGTCAGGCAGGGCGCCACCTTGAGCAATTGTCGTACATGCTTCACGCCCTTCGCCAGACCAGACTGCATCAAAAAATATCCAACTTAACGCGCCAGGAATAATTAGATACAGCAAATATGCGCCAATCAATGTCAAGATTGTATTACTTATGCTGGAAAACAGATTACGACGCATCCAGCCAATCACTCCAGAATCACTGACTGGCGGCGGCATTGCAGAAACTATTTCCTTACGGACAAAGCTTACATTGTTATTTGAAATACTCATGTGCTTTCTCCTATCTCTCAACCAATGACATTTTGGCATTGTACCAATTCATCAGTAGCGATGTGACCAATGAAATTAAGAGGTATGTAATCATCGTCATGCCAAGCATCTCAACTGCCTGCCCAATAACGTTCAGAGCTGTACCACCAAATGTTGCCATTAGATCAGGATAGGCAATAGCAACGGCCAAAGATGAGTTTTTGGTCAAGTTCAAGTACTGGCTGGTAAGCGGCGGAATGATCACGCGCATCGCCTGTGGAATAATATTTAAACGAAGCGTTTGCCCAGGACGAAGTCCTAATGCATACGAAGCTTCCGTTTGTCCTCTATTAACAGCCATAATGCCTGCACGCACAATCTCTGCGATGAAGGCCGCGGTATAGGTAGTGAGTGCAATCAATAGCGCAATGAATTCTGGTATAATTTGCATGCCACCACGTGGACCAAAATTACCTGCAGTTGCATATTCTGCTGAGATTGGTCGGCCCATTATGAAATACATAATAATAGGCAGTAATATAATTAAACCGAGCCCAGTCCAAAAAACCGGGAATCGTTCACCGGTCACCATTTGTCTTTTCTTTGCCCAGTTCCCAATTATCCATGTGATCACAATTGCAGCAAGTAATGCCCACCCAACCATACCTGCACCATCGGCAAATATTGGTTTTGGCGCATAAAGGCCAGCTGCATTTAACTGCCCAAGAAAGCCAAGATCAGCAGGTGTACGTTTTGCCGGTAAAAATGCACCAACACCTTTGTACCAAATGAAAATTTGCAGCAACAAAGGAATATTGCGCATCACTTCCACATAACAATAGGCCATTCGGTTGATAACCCAGTTATTTGAAAGGCGTGCTATTCCCATTAGGAACCCGAGTATTGTGGCTAATATGATACCCACAAATGCAAGCACCAATGTGTTTTGCAAACCAACGAAGAAAAGCGTTAAGAGCGAAGAAGTTTCTGAATACTCAATAAAGGGTGAGAAATTTATGCCAAATCCGGCAGACTTATCAAGAAAATCAAATCCAGATGCAATTCCTTGATTTTTCAAGTTAATAGCAGCATTGGAAATCATGCCCCAAACAATCCATGCCAATACAGCAACTAATAGTGCCTGGAATATAATCGAACGGAATTTCGGGTCATTGAGAAGTTTTACTTTAGGCTTCTCATGCGCATTAGGCATGTCATTTACAGCCATTTTACTCACCTTTATAATACAGTCATTATTTGAACCGCTCAGAGCAAGTTCATATTTTTATAGTTTTAGTTGACTAGCACCACTCCTCGAAGCAGCCAATCGGACCGTAAATACAATCAGGGCCAGTCAATTGACCGGCCCTGAGAGTTAATTCTTATTAACGAATTGGAGGTGCGTACTGAAGACCGCCTTTTGTCCATAGATCGTTGACGCCGCGTGCGATAGCAAGTGGAGTGTCTGGACCTACGTTACGCTCGAATGTCTCAGCGTAGTTGCCTACTTGTGAGATAATGTTGAACGCCCAGTCATTGCTAACACCAAGAGATGCGCCAAACTCACCTTCTGTACCAAGCACACGCTTGATAGCTGGGTTGTCTGAACCTTTCATTGCTTCTGCATTTGCAGATGTAATACCAAGCTCTTCAGCGTTTACCATTGCAAAGTGTGTCCACTTAACAAGGTTGAACCACTGGTCATCACCTTGACGAACAACAGGACCTAGAGGCTCTTTTGAGATGATCTCAGGAAGAACTGTGTGGTCACCAGGATTAGCAAGCTTCAAACGCTGAGCATACAAACCTGATTGGTCAGTTGTGTAAACGTCACAACGGCCAGCGTCGTAAGCAGCAACAACTTCGTCAGCTTTTTCAAAAGCTACAATTTCGTACTCAAGCTTGTTTGTACGGAAGTAGTCAGCAACGTTAAGCTCTGTTGTTGTACCAGTGTTTGTACATACAGATGCACCTGAAAGCTCAAGTGCTGATTTAACGTTAAGGTCTTTACGAACCATAAAGCCTTGGCCATCGTAGTAGTTTACGCCAGCAAAGTTTAGACCCAATGAAGTGTCGCGTGTTGCTGTCCAAGTTGTGTTACGTGAAAGAATGTCGATTTCACCAGACTGTAGTGCTGTGAAACGCTCTTTAGCTGATAGTGGTGTGAACTTAACTTTAGTTGCGTCACCAAATACAGCAGCAGCAACAGCTTTACACACATCAACATCTAGACCTGTCCAGTTGCCTGCAGAATCAGGATTTGAAAATCCTGGTAGACCCTGGCTCACGCCACACTGTACAAAGCCTTTT
>CAZXZQ010000106.1:0-8407 GCA_964645215.1 uncultured Rhizobiaceae bacterium
GATATGACCACCCACTTCATGCGCCCTCTTTCAAAAGGCATGTTGGAAGCACATGTGATCATTATGTCAAACGGACGCCGGATGGCAAATGTGCGTATTGAAATTAGGCAAGAAGGCTCGGAGAAACTCGCAGGATCTACAACCTGTGCGTATGTATATGTTTAACCATACGCCTGTGCCATTCGAGTAGTCAGTTGTTCTAAAAACCGAGCCGCCGCGACTGGAAGTGTACGCCCTTTTAAGTGTCCAACAAAGACGAAGCCTTCCGGCACATCGAGTGAATTGAGCGGCACAACAATTTTGCCCTCACGTAATTTACCCTCCACGTTCATCGGAATATCGAAAGAAAGTTCCAGCGGTTCGTGCGTGTAGGCGTTAAGAAACTCACGGCTGTCTGATTGCATCACGGTTCGCAAATTAAGTCCTAGGCGGATGGCCGATTGTTCCATTAAATTGCGCAGGCCCCAGCTTGTTTCAGGCAATATCAATGGGAATTCGGCGCATTCATATAGGCGCAGGTTTTTCTTAGCCGACAATGGGTGGGTTTTGTCCATCACGCAGAGTATAGGCTGTTGCAGATTGAAAATGGTTTGGAAATCAGCAATCTTGAGCGGTTCATAAATGATGCCGATATCCACCTCATGCTCAATCAACGCTTTCTCGATGTTACCCCTAAACTTCTGCTGAATTTTGAAGCGTACACCAGGAAACTCTTTTTGATAGGCGCGAACTTGATCGGTCAGAAAACTGCCCAACATTTCAGGACTTGCAGCAATTGCCACATCACCGCGCCGCTGACCGGATAAATCCGCAATCTGGGATTTAACACGTTCCAAATCTGATAGCTGATTTCGAATATGCTCCAACAAAATTTCGCCAGCCGTATTAAGTCGGACACCAACTGACAAGCGCTCAAAAATAGCAACGCCTAGCTCTTCTTCTATGGAGAGCAATCTTCTGTTGAGTGCAGACGGTGTAATCGACAGGGTTTCAGCCGCTTTGCGGATAGAACCCGCTTTGGCTATTTCTTCAACATATTTATAGGGGAGTAAATGCCGCATGAGTCGTTATTGAGCTTAGTTTTTCAAGAGTGTTGCGTTTTTTGCACCGCATTATGAAATAAATAGCAGCAGACGAGTCGCTCGTCAAAACATAATGTCAACGCGAGTTGGAATAGGCACAATTGCGTCTGCTCCTTAAGGCAACAATAAAGCAAAGGATATCTCATGAATATTGTCATGGCGATCATTAAACCTTTCAAACTCGATGAAGTCCGCAAGGCTCTTGGGGAAATCGGCGTTGAAGGGCTAACAGTTTCTGAGGTGAAAGGTTATGGGCGACAAAAAGGGCATACGGAAATTTACCGTGGCACTGAATACGCCATCAACTTTTTACCAAAAGTAAAAATCGAAGTTGCGGTAGCAGCCAAACAAACAGACGCAGCAGTTGAAGCAATTGCTGAGGCAGCACGCACTGACCAAATCGGTGATGGCAAAATATTTGTCTATGATTTGAAACAAGCAATGCGCATTCGTACCGGTGAAACCGGCGAAGAAGCGCTTTAACAAATAAAAGATATTAGGGAAAAATCATGTTACTTAAATACAAACTTCTTATTGCGGGGGCATCAATAGCGACAGCGTCGTTTTTAGCGGCACCGTCATTTGCGCAAGAAGCAACCATTGAAAGCGTAAAAGCTGAAACAGCTTTCGTTTTCAACACGCTTCTATTTTTGATTGGTGGCTTTCTAGTCATGTTTATGGCAGCAGGCTTTGCCATGCTTGAAGCAGGTCTTGTACGCTCCAAAAACGTATCAATGCAGTGTTTAAAAAACATCGCGCTTTACTCAATAGCCGGCATTATGTTCTGGGCTTGTGGATATAGCTTGATGTACACGGATGTTGCAGCTGACACAGGTTGGATTGGCACATTCGCACCATATAGCTGGCCTGCGGCTGGTGAAGTTAACGAAGGTGACTATTCTGTCGGTTCTGACTGGTTCTTCCAGATGGTATTCTGTGCGGCAACAGCTTCTATCGTTTCTGGTACTATTGCTGAGCGTATTAAGCTTTGGCCATTCCTGATCTTTGTTGCGATCCTTACAGGCGTTATGTACCCGATCTCAGGTTCATGGCAGTGGGGCGCTGGCTGGTTGTCTGGCATGGGCTTTTCTGATTTTGCTGGTTCAACAATCGTTCACTCAGTTGGTGGTTGGGCAGCTCTAACAGGCGCGATCATCCTAGGTGCTCGTAAAGGCAAATACACAGAAGATGGCCGTGTTGTGCCAATGCCTGGTTCAAACATTCCGCTTGCAACATTGGGTACATTCATCCTTTGGCTCGGTTGGTTCGGCTTTAACGGCGGTTCACAACTTGCACTTGGAGACAATGCAAATGCGTCTGACGTATCGCGTATCTTCATCAATACAAACCTTGCTGCATGTGGCGGCGTGATCGTCTCAATGATCCTTATGCAGTTCATGTATAAAAAGATCGATGTAACAATGGCGCTTAACGGTGCACTTGCAGGTCTTGTATCTATCACAGCAGAACCGCTAATGCCTGGTCCGCTTACAGCGATCCTGATTGGTGGTGTCGGTGGTGTAATCGTTGTATTTGCAGTACCTATGCTTGATAAATTTAAAATCGATGACGTAGTTGGCGCTATACCAGTTCACCTTTTCGCAGGTATCTGGGGCACAATCGCAGTTGTGATTTCAAACTCTGATGCAAGCTTTGTAACTCAAGTCATTGGTGTTCTAGCATACGGTATCTTTACCGTGATCTGCTCTGCCATTCTTTGGACAGTACTGAAAGTAACAATCGGTATTCGTGTTTCTGAAGAAGAAGAAGCGCTTGGTCTTGATAAAGCTGAAGTAGGTGTTGAAGCCTACCCAGAGTTTAGCTAAGTTAACAATAGTTCCGGCATCTAATGATGCCCCTTTAGATGCCGGAATATTTGGAAAAGGAGTGGTATAGCCGCTCCTTTTTCTTTTTTTCACAGCCAAGACAAAATGGCGCAGTGTGCATTCGCAATTTGGAATAGGCCAAATTGCAAAATCTGAGTATAGAATTTTTGAAATTTTTTCTTGAAAGCTAAATTTATGGCTCTTTTATCAAACGTTGATCCGGATGGTTTGCTGGAATATTCTGTCGTTTTTACAGATCGCTCTCTCAACAGCATGTCAAAATCTTTTCAAGGTGTGATGAATGATATCTCCTCCACATTGAAAGACGTTTACAATGCAGATGGAGTTGCAATAATTCCTGGTGGGGGTACATTTGCCATGGAAGCTGTTGCACGCCAGTTTGCAACGAACCAAAATGCTATGATTGTTCGCAATGGCTGGTTTTCATACCGCTGGACGCAAATTTTTGACGCATGTGACATGCCTGCCCAATCCACCGTTATGAAGGCAAATCGTTCGCTTGATAATATTCAAGCGCCATTTACACCTACACCAATTGATGAACTTGTTGCATGTATTGAAAAAGAAAAACCGGATGTGGTTTTTGCACCCCATGTTGAAACTTCTGCAGGTATGATGTTGCCAGATGAGTATATCAAACAAGCAGCCGACGCAGTTCATAAAAACGGCGGCCTTTTTGTACTTGATTGTGTTGCTTCTGGTACAATTTGGGTGGATATGCAGGCGTGTGGCGTAGATGTTCTAATCAGCGCACCGCAAAAGGGGTGGTCTGCATCACCCGCAGCAGGCCTTGTGATGATGAGCAAAAATGCACTGACCAAACTTGCAGAAACCCAAAGCTCGTCCTTCGCCTGTGACCTCAAAAAGTGGTATGATATTATGCAGGCCTACGAAAATGGTGGCCATGCTTATCATGCTACTATGCCAACAGATGCGCTTAAGGCATTTCGCGATATTGTACTTGAAACCAAGGAATTTGGTTTTGACCAAGCGAAAGAAAATCAGTTTAAACTTGGAAATGGTGTTCGCGCGGCACTGAAAGCTTCTGGATTTAAAAGCGTGGCAGGTGAAGGCTTTCAAGCACCAGGTGTTGTTGTATGTTTTACCGATGACCCTGCAATTCAAAACGGTTCAAAATTTGCCGCGAACGGCATGCAGATTGCAGCTGGTGTGCCGCTTATGTGTGACGAAGGTGAGGATTACAGGTCCTTCCGCATCGGCCTATTTGGCTTGGACAAGCTCAAAGATGTAGATGGCGCAATCAAACGTTTTGAAGATGTGCTTTTGAAAGTTACTGCTGAATAATTATATAGCGCAGCTACTCAAGAGCTCTTTTTTATATGATTTAGAAAGATTTAACCATAATCCGCCAATATACTGCAAACAAAGCCTAATTTTTTCCTCGCCCCCCGATGACCAAAACAGACTTTGTTTGACAAACTTCATTGCGGAGACTGGTCATGTCAGCCCAAAATCTATCAACCGAAGACTTAGATCGCATCATCAAAGAGCATAGAATGTTATTAGAGGCGATTGAATTAGCCCCTACACCTTTTGCTGTTTATGATGATGAAGACGTTTTGGTTGCATGGAACCCGGCTTATGAGGGTATTCACTCACAGGTGTTTGCTAAATTTGATAAAAAAAATTCTAAGCGCCTTACCTATAGCGATGTCATACGCATCACGGCTTCCAAATCCTTATCTGGGGCTGAGTTAGAAGCACATATCACCCAGCGCGTAAAAGCACAACGTGAAGAACAAGTTACAACTAATATACGTGAATACTCAAATGGCGGTTGGTTTCAGGTTACAAAATACGTGACCAAGAGTAACGCTGTATGTGGCTTTGCAATGGATATTAATGAACTTCGTGAGCGTGAAAAAGCGCTTGAGGAAGCTACAAAGATTGCGGAAAGTGCAGAACGCGCTAAAAGTGAATTTCTTGCAAATATGAGCCATGAAATACGAACGCCCATGAATGGCGTTATGGGTATGGCTGAACTTCTTGCAACATCACAACTTGATAAAAAACAAGCAATGTTTACGGACGTTATCGTAAAATCTGGTTCTTCGCTCTTAACAATCATCAATGACATTCTTGATTTTTCCAAGATCGATGCAGGCCAAATGGAACTTAATCCAGCGCCATTTAATCTTACTGAAGCGATTGAAGATGTTGCAACGCTTGTTTCAGCTAAGGTTGCAGAAAAAGACCTTGAACTTATTGTGCGCGTAGAGCCTAGCTTGCCTCAAATGATGGTCGGGGATGTTGGCCGTATACGACAGATCGTTACAAACCTGTTAGGCAATGCGGTCAAGTTCACTGAAAAGGGCCATGTATATGTCAATATTGAAGGCATAATATCAAACGACAATGGTCAAGATTTTGCAGAACTAAAAGTATCTGTAGAAGACACAGGCATTGGCATCCCAGAACAGCAATGTGCCCAAGTTTTCAAAAAATTCTCACAGGTAGACACTTCCGCAAGCCGTAAACATGAGGGTACTGGTCTTGGACTTTCAATTGCATCATCCTTGGTAAACCTTATGGAAGGTGAAATTGGCGTAGAAAGTGCAGTTGGCAAAGGTTCAACATTCTGGTTTACAGCCAAACTACCTGTGCATGGAGAAGCGGCGCCAAAACGCGTCATTCCAGGGGATTTATCTGGTGCAAGGATACTGGTCATTGATGATAACGCTGTAAACCGTGCTATTTTGACTGAACAAATGGACGCATGGAAATTTGATAGTGCAAGCGCAAGCAGTGGTGAAGAAGGCCTTGCTATCATGCAGAATATTATCGAAAATAATATTCCGCTTGATTTGGTTATTCTGGACTATCAAATGCCGCGTATGAGTGGCGAAGAAGTTCTGCGCAACATGCGCTCTAATCCAGTATTAAAAGATATTGCAGTTATCATGTTAAGTTCTGTCGATTGCTCTCAGACAAACAGGCAGATGTTAGAATTGGGTTTACAGGCAAATCTTAATAAGCCAACGCGTTCTTCCATGCTGCTTGAGACGATTATGCAAGTGATTGCTGATCATCGTGCAGACAAAACTGCTCGCAGTGACCAGCCTCCGATTCCAACTGAACACAGCAAAGAAACTATGCCTCCATTGGACATGGAAATCACATCGACTACAGCTGTAGAACAATTGGACATTTTGGTTGCTGAAGACAATGAAGTGAACCAAATTGTTATAGAGCAAATACTCGAAAATACAGGCTTAAGCTTCAAGATTGTAGAAAATGGACGCTTAGCGCTTGCAAGCTATAAGCTAAATCAACCTAGACTTGTACTCATGGATGTCTCAATGCCCGTGATGAATGGCAAGCAAGCAACACAAGAAATTCGTGCATATGAAACAGCAAACAAGATGAATCGCACTCCGATTGTTGCCGTTACGGCTCATGCGCTTAAAGGTGATATGGAAAGTTGTATAGAAGTCGGCATGGATGATTACCTTTCAAAACCTGTCTCACCTACGGCACTTCAAAACAAGATTGATCAATGGCTGAAACTGGATATGAGCACGCAGCAAACTGCTTGAACTCTTAAAAACTTCAATATCATAGCCCAAATTACCTAACATCCATACTACCACTCAAAGCCTGCAACTACCTTGAAATGAACTGGATAAATTCCTATTTCATAATGGAGGGGCGAGAAATATAACGCACATGCTTGCCTTCAGTTATCAGGAGGAAAACAAGCATTGAAGTTTACTTCTATTACAGACGAAGCCTTTGTTGCATTTTCCAGTATCGCTGATTACGCGCATGACGTTGTTAATCCTACGATACGACTTGGCGTTACGGGTTTGTCTCGTGCAGGTAAAACGGTCTTCATCACAGCGCTTGTGCATAATCTTATCAATGGTGGCAAACTTGCTATGTTTCCACCCTATGCCAATAAGCGTATTAAGCGGGCTTTTCTTCAACCGCAACCTGATGACGCTTTGCCAAGATTCGCCTATGAAGCACATGTTGAGGCATTATCCGGTGGTAAAAAACGAACATGGCCAAATTCTACAAATCGAATTTCACAACTTCGCCTAACAATTGAATATGAACCAGAAGGATTTTTAAGCAGCCTTTCTAGCGGCAAACTAAACATTGATATTGTAGACTATCCCGGTGAGTGGTTATTAGACTTACCCCTGCTTGATTTAACCTATGAAGAATGGTCGGCACAAACGCTGGCCGCTTCACAAAAAGCGCCGCGCGACCAAATTGCCAAACCATGGCTTAAATATCTATCAAGTATTGATCCTGATGCGGATGAAGACGAAATGGTTGCACAAAAATCTGCGAAACTGTTTACAGATTATTTGCGCCAATGTCGTGAAGATGAATTTGCGCTTTCTACTGTTCCTCCCGGTCGCTTTCTTATGCCGGGCGACCATGCAGGATCACCACTTGTCACATTTGCGCCTTTACGCGTTTCAGGTACAGCAAAACGCGGCTCGCTACACGCAATGATGGAGCGGCGATATAATTCCTATGTCACGCATATTGTGAAGCCGTTTTTCTATAATCATTTCTCACGCCTTGACCGGCAGATTGTGCTTGTCGACGCACTGACCGCACTAAATGCAGGACCAAATGCCGTTATCGATTTGAAAGCTGCACTTGGCGATATTATGAGCTGTTTCAAACCAGGCAATTCCAGCATTATCAATGCTATTTTGGGAAAGCGTATTGAAAAGGTTCTCTTTGCGGCAACGAAGGCAGACCACCTGCACCATACAAGTCATGATCGGCTTGAAAATATTTTGCGCTATCTCGCCAAAGACGCAATTGCCAAATCAACTGCGTCTGGTGCTAAATTTGATGTTGCGGCATTGGCGGCAATCCGAGCAACACGTGAGCAAATAATTTCACATGAGAATGAAGAGCTTCCTGCGATAATCGGCACCCCTGAAAATGGTCAAAAGCTTGGCAAAAAAACCTATTCAGGCGATGAAGAAATTGCCCTCTTCCCCGGTGACTTGCCTGAAAAGCCTGAACAGGCTTTTGGTAAAAATGCATCTGTGGAGATTAATGAAGAAACCGGCTTTATGCGCTTCCGCCCACCAATGCCAATTGAAGACCGTGAAAAAATAAACAAGGATCTCTTCCCGCATATTCGTCTGGATAAAGTTTTAAACTTCTTGCTTGGAGACCGTTTCTCATGAGCCGAGCACCTGTTGCAATTTCGCTAGAAAAGGCGGGACAAACACCTAAAAAAACTGTCCCGCAAAAAAAGCCTTCGGCAAAGGCAAAGCCAAAAACGACGCGGACTAAAAGCGCAAGGCGGCCAACCGTACTTCCATTGCCCAAAACCCAGAATCCAGAACCTGATTATTTTGATGACGCCCCTTTCATTGATAATGAGGAGGACCTTAACCCTACAAATCATCTGCCAGATATGTCGAAAGGCATTCGTTGGGGCAGTATATTTTTTGCTAGCCTTTTAACCTTTATTTCAAT
>CAZXZQ010000107.1:0-8392 GCA_964645215.1 uncultured Rhizobiaceae bacterium
AGATAATAGTCGCGAACGTCATCGACGCTTTTGCCCAAGAGCCGTTTGAATTCATCACGCTTCATGAAAATCATCGCGTCGCAGAGAAGTTCGCCTACGGCTTGACGGAGTGGCATATCTGCATCGAGTGCGTCCATTGCTTTATCAAGAGCAGAAGGAACGTGTCGCCGTTCGCGGACATTTTCTACACCGTCTAAATCTTCAGCAGGTTGAAGTGCGTATTTCCCATCCACGCCCATTTTGGCTGCTTGAAGTACAGCGGTTACGGCAAGGTATGGATTGGTTGCGCAGTCCGCCATGCGGTGTTCCAGGCGGGCAGATTTTGCAGATTTCGTTGAACAACGGGTTGTGACCATGCGATGGTCATCTGCCCAATTTGCCCAATAGCCAGCCATACTTCCAGGGTTCAAACGTTCATAGGAATTCACTGTTGTGGCGAGTAGGCCCGACAGTCCTTCATGGTGTTTGATGAGCCCCGCCATCGCGTGTTTGGCAAGCGGCGATAATTCGCCATCAGGCGCGATAACATTCTTTCCGTTCTCATCATTGAAGCTGAAATTGACATGCAATCCTGATCCGCCCCGGTCTGGAATTGGCTTTGGCAAATAGGTAAGGAGCAGGCCGTTTTGAAGTGCAATTTCACGCGACATTGTGCGCAGTAAAAATGCATCATCACATGCCTTAAGTGGTTCGTCAAAACAGAGTGTAAGTTCAAACTGGCCATTGTCATATTCGCCATTCATGCTCTCAATTGGCAAATCCATGGCATAGGCAGTTTCCCAAATTTGGTCCATCACCCCGCGCGGATCATTGGCAATACCAGTACCGTAGACGAATGCGCCCGGCGTATCATAGGGGCGCCAGATGCCGTCTTCGTCGCGTTGAAAAAGGAAGGCTTCTGTTTCCAGTCCAATCATAGGTGAGAGACCGAGTGCTTTCCATTCATCAATGGTGCGGATAAGTTGAGAGCGGGCGCAGAGGCCGAAGGGCGCATCGTCAACTTGCAAATTTCCTAGCGCAATTTCTGTACCCACCTGCCAGGACTTTCGACGCTCTTCATCCAGCACAAGTTCCATGTCGGGCAAGCCCTCATAAAATCCACAGCCCGGGATCGTCAACAGATCACGATCATAGGAGACAGCGAATGCTGCGCGAGCAAAACCGATGCTTCCACCTTTGGCGATCTTTGTCGGAACATATTTCCCGCGTGGCATATTGAGGAGATCGCAAAAGAGTGCGCGAGTGCGAGTGGCTGCTTTCTTAGCCATTATGATTTGACCTCTACTTTCACATCCAGTTTTTTGACGCCGCAAATGAAGTTCGAACGTGTCCAGCTTGCTTCACCAATCGCGGTAATAGACGTAATGCGCTTGGCCAATTCTTCCAGCACAATGCGTACTTCAAGTTTTGCCAAATGCATGCCGAGACATACATGCGGGCCGCCTTGACCAAAGGCTAAATGACGGTTGGGTGTGCGGCCAAAATTAACCTCCTCTGGGGTGTCGAATGCAGCTTCATCCCGGCTGCCGGACACAAACCATAAGAGCACTTTGTCGCCTTCCTTAATTTGCTTTCCGTGCAGTTCAATATCTTGCGTTGCAGTACGTCGGAAATGCATGGTGGGCGAAGCGATCCGAATTACTTCGTCTGCAACCGTGTCCCAATATTCGCCGGTTTGAAGTTGCTCGAGTAATTTAGGTTGTGTCGCTAAAAGGTAGAGTGACATGGCGATCGAATAACGTGTTGTATCATTACCGGCGGCGACCAGTAGACAGAAGAAGTTTTTGAAATCTAACCCGTCAAGGCCATCCTCATCGTTAAGAATTTTTGCAAGGACACCATCATCAGTAATGGGTTTACGGCCACTCAGGATTTCGTCTGCGTAATCGTAAAGCTCTACGCCTGCCGGGCTGCGGAAGGGCATGAGGCGGTAAGCATCGGTGTCCACCTTGTCGATGACATGTTGGGTGAAATCGGGGTCTGTGTTGCCAATAAGTGCGTCACCTTTTTCGACCAGCCAATTCAAATCTTCATCCGGTACGCCGAGAATACGACCCAACATCATCATGGGTAATTGTTTGGCGATTTCGTCAACTGCATCAAATTCAATTTTCTTCACGGCACTTTCTACAATATCAACCGCAAGCGACCGGATGAGTTCTTCAAACCTTGCAACAATCGGTTTTGCGAATGCCGGGTTTACCTTGCGCCGTGTGTCGGAATGTTCTGGCGGGTCAGTTTCCTGAAAGGTTCTTCGTGCAAGATATTCTTCGTGAGACTGATCCTCAATGCGTATGCCCTGACCTGAGCTGAAGAGGGATGCTTCCCGGTTAGCATAAGAAATGTCCTCGTGACGGGTGAGGGACCAGAAGCCTTTGGCATTCTCATCCCCTTGTGTCCATGAAACAGGATCTTCCTTGCGAAGTCGTGCAAAGGTTTTGTGCGGAACACCATCTGCAAAACTATCGTGGTCTGCAAGATTGAGATAGCCGTCATCTATCATTGTGAGCTTCCTTTAAAAAACTGCGTGGCCCAATTCGCAAATATGTCGCCATGTTGCTCTTGTTCTGAGCTCTTGTAGATTGCGTCTAACTCATCTTCTGGGAGAATATCTTTGCAATAATCCAATACGCATTTCATAAATGGGTATGTGATTTCTGGGTGTGATTGGGTGGTAAAAATATGCTCATCCTTGGAAAAGCTTGCGATGGGGCATTTATTGCTAGAGCCAAGTAAGTCGCAACCCGGTGGCAGCGCTGTTACCTGATCTTCATGGAATACATACATGGGCAGCTCTGTGATTTGAGGCTCCATCCAGTTGCGGGTCTGCTGGAAAACTGTGTTTTCTACACCCACATTCCATCCCGCGGAAGAGTTTTCAACCTTGCCACCGAGTGCCATGGCGATGGCCTGATGGCCAAAACAAACACCGAGTAGGGGTTTCTTCGCCGCGTCACATTTGCGGATAAAGTCCATAAGGTCCGGCATGAAGGCATGATCATTCAACACGCTCAATGGGCTGCCGGTAATCATATATGCATCCTGCTCATCAATATCAGCGGGCACTTCACCACCAATCGTCATATAGATGCGATAGGTGAAGCGCTCTTTCTGTTCATCAAATAGGTCGCGAAAACGATGTGCGTCGTCAGGAAATGCATCCCCCACCTCGACGGTTTTGTCGTGGTTGGTTTGCAAAATGCCAAGTTTAATTTTGTTCATGAGGTTTGGATGGATGACCGGCAGGCCGGTCATCCCTTATATTTTTAGTTGCCGATAATTTCGCCGAGTTCGGCATTTTTAGCACGGTCAGTTTCGATACGTGCTGTCGATTCAGTCTGATCTTGCCAATAGACACGAACACCTGTTTCTTGCATCATTTTCTGTGCTTCTTCGCTAGCCATGGTAGCTTTTGCGATGCCAGCAAGTTTGTCGATGACTTCCTGCGGTGTGCCTTTTTTCACGAAAAGACCGTTCCATAATTCAAGGTCGTTAATGCCTGATTGTTTTGCAAGTGTTTCAACACCTTCAAGTTTTGTAATTGGCTCAGAACCGATATTGGCAAGGATTTTGATGTCCTTTAGGCATGGTTCTACAAGCGCTAGTGTGGTGTTGATCACATCTGCATCACCTGATGAAAGCGTGTTGCAGTCAAGAAGGTCGAAAGCGGAATCATCTGCAAATTCGAAGCCCATTTTCTTTGCAGCTGCAAAGCTTGCCTTTGTTGGCGTCAGGCCTGCACCAAAGTGACCAAGCACAACATCATTGCCTTTAGCGTGTGCAGCAAGTTCAGCCATGTTGCCATATGCAGCGTCGCCACTGGCAGCAAGCACGAATGGGTAAGTCATGAAAATGCCAACTGGTGTGAAGCTGTCTTTTTCAATGCCAATGTCAATGTTTGGACCAACAACAGGAACGCCGATAACAAATGAACCAACCATGGAACCATCAGTTGGGCCGTTAAGAACTTCCAATGCGCCCGGGAAAGGGCCATCGCCACCACCTGGCTTGTTTACTACAGAAGCAGGTTTGCCTGTTGCTTTCTGCATGTCTGCTGCGATCATACGAGTTAGAATGTCTTCAAAGTCACCTGGAGGCCAAGGCACGATAAATTGTACAGGACCTTCCGGATATTCAGCGTGCGCTGGTGCGCCCATGCCGAACGCCATTGATGCGACGATTGCTGCGGTTGCTAATAGCTTTTTCATAATATTTTCTCCCTTAAAAAGCTTTATTGTTAATACTCTAATTTCTTGGTTTTAAATGTCGTCCAAATAATAAAGCCCAATATCAGTACAATTGCTACTGCTAATGTGCCTGAAACAGGACGGTTGACGAGGTCGGATAGTTGTCGGATTTGGCCAGCGCCTGCGGTTAATCGCTCTACGATGATGGAACCCAGAACAAGCCCAAGTACAACTGGCACGAGCGGCCAGTCGAGCCTGCGCATGATATAGCCAATATAGCCAAACACGGCAGCGAAGACGCAATCTGCCAGGCTGTTGCGAATTGAGAACACGCCTACGAAGGAAAGCATCATGATGAGTGCGCCGAGGAAACGGTTAGGAATGTAGATCATTTTCGCGATGTATTTGGTTGAGAAAAGCAGGGTGACGAGCACCAGCACATTTACGATTAGCAATGCGATGAAGAGGCTGAAAAGAAAATCCGGATTGTTCTCAAAAATGTCCGGCCCGGGTTTAATGCCAGCGTCAAAGAAGACGACCATCATCATTGCCGTGAGTGCTTCCCCCGGTACGCCGAGTGCTAACAGCGGGATCATGGCGGCTGCAGGCACCGCATTGTTTGAGGTTTCGGATGCAATCAGGCCTTCGGCTGATCCATGTCCAAATTGTGCAGGTTCTTTCGAGAGACTACGCGCGGTTGAATAGCTGAAGAATTGCGCCACAAATTCGCCAACGCCGGGAATAATGCCCATGATTGTTCCATAGCATGCAGAGAACAATGCGATGAGCTTGTTGCGGCCAAGTTCGAAAAAACCACGGAAAACACCGCCGGTTAATCGTGCTTCTGGCGGGTCGCTATCCTTGCCGGTCATTAAAATGAGCGATTGGCTGATCGCAAATATGCCGACAATAACGACGATTAGATTAAAGCCCGAAAAGAGATATTCAATGTCAAATGTGTAACGGTCTATCTGGCGGGTTGATTGACGTCCGATAAGCGCAATCATGAAGCCGAATGCAAAGAGCAGGGCGGCAAGGCCCATGGTTTGACGGTGCGCTGCGATAAGGAGTACGCCACCCAAAACGGCGGCCATGAGAATGTCGCGCTGACCAAAGAGCGCGCCTAGATCGCGTAAATAGGGCCCGAAAGCGAACAGGGCTGTGAGTGCGGCAATGATGGAAAAGCATCCGCCAAAGAAAGAGGCAGAATAGGCAAGTGACAGGCCGCGGGCAGCTTCCCCTCTCTTGGTCATGGGGTAACCGTCATAGGTGGTGAGTGCGTTTACAGGCGTGCCGGGCGTATTGATAAGGATTGCGGGAATGGCGCCGCCATACATGGATGAGCCATAAACGCCGAGTAGTAGAACCAGACTGACGAGGTCGTCAAGAAATACGGTAGCAGGCAATAGAATAGCGATGGCAATTGCCGGGCCGATGCCTGGGACCGCACCAATAATCAAGCCGCCAATGGAGCCGATTAAAATAGCGATCAGAACATTGATCTCAAGTAAGTTTGATATGCCGGTAATTAATGCGTCCATCGGGTTCCTCAAAAATAAACTAGCATAAAGGAACGCATCGCGGGGGGTAGAAACTCATAGGCCCAAATGCTTACCGGGGTTTTTATTTGCAGGAAGGTGCGGAACACCAAAACAATTGCGAAACTGGAGAGGAGGCTAATGCCAATCCAACGCCGTGTTCGGTATCCGAGCCGCCAAGTGAGGAAGACGCCAAACAACATCGTGGAGATGAGATAACCTAGGATTGGCACGACAACCGTATAGATAATGAAGTAAGCGACAAACTCCATCGCGCGCAGCCATTGTTCTGCTTCATAATTCATCGCAGTTGGAAGCTGAAACCGCTTGCGCCACTGATGGACGAAGTTGGATGACCACATGTTAACAACTGCTGCAGGTATAAAAACAAGCA
The DNA here is from genome assembly GCA_964645215.1 of uncultured Rhizobiaceae bacterium. Taxonomy (GTDB): domain Bacteria; phylum Pseudomonadota; class Alphaproteobacteria; order Rhizobiales; family Rhizobiaceae; genus JAALLB01. Next base: position 6,120 of record CAZXZQ010000107.1, read on the forward strand.
GGCACAGCATAGGTGCCACCCAGGGCTGTTTAAGAATACGACCAAAACGGGTGACGCGGCCTTCTATGTCTATTAGGCCAAGCTGGTGGAATAGATAAGCACTAAACTCATCCGGCAATTTGCGTTTGTGCCAGCCGGTTTCTGTCCAGAAGAAAGCAAGAAAGAAAAGTGCCAGCAAAAGCATGAGGCCTGAGAAAAGAAGGTCGCCGCGTTTGCGCTTGAACTGGAAAAGGTTTTCAATTTTCACCTTTTTGTCTGGCGGGCATTCGCTTTTAAATTTGGGTGACGGTTCTGAACTTGGCAAATATGCAGCAGCATTCGGGTTTTGCTCTTCAAAGAGGAAGAGATCAATATCAGAACGAGGCATATGGGTGTCACTCATAGTTTTATCCAGGCCGTCTTCTTGTTGGTGAATTTGTCAAAGGCATAGAGTGATTTATCCTGTCCGTTACCGGATTGTTTATAGCCGCCAAGGGGTACAGTACCGTCCGCGCCGCCATAGGTGTTGACGTGAACCACACCAGTTCGAATTGCGGATACCATCCGGTGCGCGCGGCTTAGATTATCCGTCCAAACGCCAGATGCAAGGCCTAGGTCAGAATCATTTGCTAGTGCTGTTGCCTCCGCCTCATCTTCAAACGGGGTGACCGTGAGAACGGGGCCAAAGATTTCCTCGCAGAAGAGGGCGTTATCAGACGTCACATTATCAATGACAGTGGGTTCAACATAATAGCCACCGGTATCCGCGAGCGCTTGATTGCCGCCTGTGACAATTTCATTATTGGCAGCTTTTGCCTTGTTGAGATAGCTAAGCACTTTGGTCAGATGTGCGTCTGAATTAAGTGCGCCCATTTGAGTATCGATGGAAAGCGGATCGCCTAGTTTCATGTGGCTTGCTAGTTCCGCAACCTTGGCAACGAAGTCTTTCTGGATGCTCTTTTCAACCAGCAGGCGCGATCCGGCAACGCAGACTTGTCCTGAATTTCTAAAGATGCCGGAGACGACTGCCTTCGCGGCTTCATCGAGTTTATTGCTATCGGCAAAAACAATATGCGGGCCTTTGCCGCCAAGTTCTAGATAGACCCGTTTGAGGTTTGATTGCGCGGAATATTCAAGCAATTTGCCGCCAATGAAACCGGAGCCAGTAAAGGTTAACACGTCCACGTCCATGGAACGTGCGAGTGCCTGACCTGCTGTTGCGCCATTGCCGGTCACCACATTCAATACGCCTTCTGGCAGTCCGGCTTCATGGGCAAGTTGCGCCATTTTGATGAGGGAAAGGGAGGCAGTTTCCGCCGGTTTCAACACGACGCTATTTCCGGTTGCAAGTGCGGGCCCTAATTTCCAGGCGCCGATCATGAGCGGGAAGTTCCACGGAATGATTGCACCAACAACGCCAACTGGCTCAGTATGAATTAGACCAAGAACGTCCTTTGCTGTTGGAGCAATGTCGCCATAGACTTTATCAAGCGCCTCGGCATAGTAGCGGATGGTGCCAGCTGCAGACATCGGCTCGGCCTTATAGGCCATGGAAATTTCCGTGCCATTGTCACGTACACCAAGCACGGCAAGTTCCAGTGCGTTTGCCTCAATTAAGTCGGCCCATTTGTGAAGCACTTTCTTACGGGTTGCGGGAGGTTGATTTGCCCAAATGCCTGTTTCAAAACTTCGTCGTGCCACGCCTACTGCGCGGTCAATATCACCTTGTGTTGCGTCAGGAATGGATGAAAGTGGAGCGCCATCAATTGGGGAAATGACTTCAAGAATTTCACCGTTAGCTGAAGGCATAGCCTTGCCATCAATCAACATGGATTGCGCGGCAATTGTTTCCTGCCGCAAAGCATTAATGGCGTTCTGATCCATCAATATCTCTCAGCTGTTAATAAGGTTCAAATAATGAACCGTTGGTTCATTTTTATATTGACACTGCAAAATGAAACTGTCAACCTTGAGCTGTATGTAATAGGATGGCTATCATTATGGCGACTGTGGATAACGCATTGAGGTTGCTTAATTTGTTTTCTCAAGGACATTCAGAAATTGGATTGACGGAGTTTAAAGCGCTAAGCGGTTTCGACAAGGGAACGACCCATCGTTATCTAAAATCACTCAAAGCGCTTGGATATCTTGAGCAAAATGCTGCCACCAAGGCTTACCGGCTTGGACCGACTATCGTGCGCCTTGCTGCTATTCGCGAACAGACTTTTCCGCTCACAAAGATTGTCGCCATGCACGTGGATGCATTGGCTGAGAGAACTGGCGAATTGGTCCAT